>NZ_JBUDSQ010000071.1:0-13289 GCF_054921335.1 Desulfoplanes sp.
GATCGGCCTTTATCTCCTCCTGCACCGTCAGAAAACGGCTGTAGGCGTGACGAAGGAAGATAAGGCCCATGACGGGCAGAAAATATTCATTGCTGGCGTAGTTCGAATTGGCCCGCATGGTGTCTGCTGCGGTCCAGAGTCTCTTCTCGATGGCCTCTATATGTTCCAGTTGCCCCATGGTTTTTCTATTTCTCCATAAAATGATTGCAACACTGATCAACGTGACAATGCCCGTTTCTCGAGCCCGGAGGTCAAGAGAGAACGGGCATTGTCACATAAAGCGGGATGTACGTCACGATTACCGGGTGAGGGTGTGTTTCCCTTGTTCTCCCACAAACGCCATTTCCTGCCCCCCTTGCGTCTATTCGACCGTGACGCTCTTGGCCAGATTTCGGGGCTGATCCACGTCCTTGCCCAGGTAGACGGCCATTTCATAGGCAAAGAGCTGCAGGGCCGGGAGAACGAAGAAACTGCCCAGCGGCTCGCTGACCCGGGGAATGACCCAGGTATCGTCTTCCTGGATATTGGCCCCCTTGTGGGTCAGGGCGATGATCTTGCCGCCTCGTGCCTGGACCTCCTTGAGGTTGGACTTGACCTTGGGCAGGAGAAAATCGTCCAGGGCCAGGGCAAAGGTCGGGAAGTCCGGATCGATCAGGGCGATGGGGCCGTGCTTCATTTCGCCGGATGCATACCCTTCGGCATGGATGTAGGAAATCTCCTTGAGCTTCAGGGCACCCTCGAGGGCCAGGGGAAAGTTGACCCCTCGTCCCAGATAGAAAAAGCTCCTGGCCCAGGCATATTCCCTGGCCAGTTTCTTGGCCTTTTTTCGAATCATGGGCAGCTCTTCCTTGAGCTGTTTGGGAAGGGCGAGCAGGCCCGGAAGAATCTTGTCCCTGGTTTCCTGACGCAGCACCCCCTTCTTGTCACCCCAGTAATAGGCAAGCAGGGTCAGAAGTACCAACTGACTGCACATGGCCTTGGTCGAGGCCACACTGATCTCGGGACCGGCCTGGGTGTAGATGACCGCGTCAGCGTCCCGGGCAACAGATGATCCAACGACATTGCAGAGTCCGAGCACCGGTACGCCCTTTTCCCGGGCAATACGCATCCCGGCCAGGGTGTCGGCGGTCTCCCCGGACTGGCTGATGGTCAGGACCAGATCGTCCTTGTCCAGAACCAGGCTCCGGTAGCGAAACTCCGAAGCGATCTCCACGGCAACCGGGATCTTGGCCCAGGATTCGATGATATACTTGGCCCACAACCCGGCATGATAGGAGGTCCCGCAGGCGACGATGCTCAACCGCTTGGGAACGTCCATGCTTCTGAGTTCGGGGATGTCGAGTACCTGTTTGCGCTCATCCACACGCCCCGACAGACAGTCACGGATGACCTGGGGCTGCTCAAAGATCTCCTTGAGCATGAAATGTTTGTACCCGGACTTCTGGGCCGCCTGCAGATCCCAGGCAATATGCTGGTTTTTCTTGCTCAGCGGGGCCAGAGTCTCCACGTCGAAAAGCTTCCAGGAATTGGCATCCATCTCCACCATCTGGTTGTCCTCGATGAAGATGACCTCGCGGGTATAGGGCAGAAAGGCCGGGATATCCGAGGCCACGAAATTCTCACCCGCCCCTATACCCAGAAGCAGGGGACTGGCGTTGCGCGCGGCCCATATTTTGCCGGGATTTTCCAGGTCGATGAGGGCGAAGGCATAGGATCCGTCCACCTGTTTCAGGGCCCAGGAGATGGCCTCGGGGATAGAATCCTTGATCCGGGCACCCTTGGATATCAGATAGGCAAGGACCTCGGTATCAGTGTCCGACCAGAACCTATGTCCTTCCTTTTCCAGGGCATCCTTGAGTTCCTGGTAGTTCTCGATGATCCCGTTATGCACCAGGGCCAAGCGGCCCTGCTCATCGATATGCGGATGGGCGTTCTTTTCCGTGGGCAGGCCATGCGTGGCCCATCGGGTATGCCCGATCCCGTAAGTGGCTGAAAGGGTGTTGATCCGTTCGAGCTTCTTTTCCAGGACGCTCAACTTGCCCTCGGAGCGGACCACGTTGATCCTCCCCTTCCGCTTATAGGCAATGCCCGCTGAGTCATACCCCCGATATTCGAGACTCTTGAGTCCTTCGACAATGATGGGCAAAGCGGGCCTGTGCCCCGCGTATCCGATGATCCCGCACATATCTCACTCCTTGTTCGTCCCGGTAGAAATTGAGTCGAATACATTCCATTCATAAAAAAGATTCAGTAACTATTCAGGTCTGTTTCCCAAAACCAGAATCCAAAATTCAATACATTACAGGAGCCCGACCTATGTGCCTCCCCAGTCGTATCTTCTGGAATACAAAATTTTATTGCAACCAGTGGTCGGTACCCAAATTCCTACATAAACAGTCAAACATGCCCAACCTTTTTCCAAAAAAGGGGCCATTGTTCAAGCAGAGATTGTAGGGCCTTGCCCCGATGGCTCCGGCTGTTCTTCATGGCCTGGTCCATCTGGGCCGAGGTCATTTGCGCCGTCCCGTCAAAAAAAACCGGATCGTACCCAAAACCGTTTTCTCCAATGGGAGACCGGGCTATGTGTCCCTCCCACGTTCCCCTGGCGACCAGGGTCTGACCATTGGGTGCAAAGGCGGTAATGACGCACACGAACCGGGCCGTGCGTCGCTCCTGGGGAACATTCTTCATCTCCTCCAACAGCTTGAGATAGTTACGTTCGTCCGTGGCCCCGGGACCGGAAAACCTGGCCGAATACACACCGGGCCGCCCGCCCAGAACATCGACCTCCAAACCGGAATCGTCGGCAACGGCCACATGCCCGGTCAATCGGGACACCGCCTCGGCCTTGATCCGGGAATTCTCCCCAAAGGTGGTCCCGGTCTCCTCGATCCCGCCGATATCCGGAAAATCTTTCACCCCGCACACCGTGACATGGGGCATGAGCTCCCCGAACATGGTTGCAAATTCGCGGATTTTTCCCTGATTGCCCGTGGCAAGTACAATGGTGGACATCAAATAATCCTCATATATAAAAAATTGTAACGGGTCAGGTACCTCTCCCAACAATCAACATTACGGATCTCTTAACTTTCCAAATTTTCTAAAAAAACGAGCCGGACTCAACCAAAACCATTGTGGAATGTTGGGTTGTTATCGAACCCCTGATCCAAGCGACGATCCGCAAGGCGTGCCCCTACGATTTGGTTGCCTTGGAAGTACATCCAAAATCCATTTTGAAAACTCCGTGTTTCAAAGTGGTTCTGGTTTACCATCCGAGCACTCACTCCCCCGCGTCGTTCTTCTTGAGGAGCAGGGCGACTGTTGTCCCCTGTCCCTTCTTGCTGGACACCTCGACACTCCCGCCCATCTCCTCGATGACCTTCTTGGTCATGGCCAGCCCGAGGCCGGATCCGCTCTCTTTGGTACTGAAAAAGGGACTGAATATATTCTCCAGGTGCTCCTTGTCGATCCCGGTACCGGTGTCCGTGACCTCGATCCTGACAAACCCATCCGCATCCCGGGTGGACACAACCAGTTCTCCCCCCCTGTCCATACTCTCGATGCCGTTCTTGACCACGTTGATCAAACTCTGCTTGACCGCCTCCCCCCTTCCGTGGACGGAGGGGAGCTCGCGTATCAAATCCATCTTGAGATGGACCCCCTGCTTTTCACATCCCATGCCCATGACCTGCATGGTCTCTTCGACTATTCTGTTCACATCGACCACGCTGGATTCCTGGGGGGTTGGCCGGGCAAAATTGAGGATTCCCCTGAGGATGGTATCGAGCCGTTTTGACTCGTCGAGGATGATCCGGACCTTGTTATGGACAGCCCCGGGGAGCTCCTCGTTTTTCAACAATGATCCGGCAAACCCGCCGATGGATACCAGAGGATTGCGGATTTCATGGGCAATATATGCGGCAAGCTCTCCCAAAGCGGCCATTTTTTCGGACTGCTGGAGCTGCTTTTCCATGTAGGTTCGCTTGGAAATATCCCGGCGCATCTCCAGAAAGAAAACCATGTTGGAACGTTCATCCAGAATGGGATAGACATACACCCGATAGTAATAGAGCTTCCCCTTGGCATCGATCCGGATGTGTATGCCCTCGCTCTTCCCACCTGTTTGGAGTGCCTGTTCAAAAGGATCGGGTTCTTTGTCCTCCCATGCCACGGTCTTGCGGTCCCACCCACTCCAGCTCGGCTTGCCCAAAAAATATTCACGCGGACGGTCGACACGTTTGCAGACGTTGATGTTCACATCCAGGATGTTCCGATTGCTATCCAGAAAAAGGACATCATCGGTAACCTCGTCGAGCACTACCCGCAGCATGGAGCGGACCGTGGACAGATCGCCCCGGCAGGTGGAACAGAACTTTTCTCTGGAGACCGAATATTCGAGAACGGAGATGCCCCGGGAATCGAGGATGGAGACACGGGAAGGAACGTCCATTCTAAGGGCGGCGAGAAATGCGGGGTCGTCTTCGGCCACCAGTAAGAGATCCGTTTTGGGGCGGGACTGGAGCAGGTCCGGTAGGTCCTTTGCCATATATGGATCCAACTCCCTGACCAAACCGGGATCAGGGGATATCTCCCCCGCCACTATTCCGGTCAACGTGCTGTCCGGGAAAACAGACCGGTAGGTGCCGTCGGCGAACCACTGCAACAGGGTATGCCTCTGGGGACCGTTGCCCACAATCCCGACATGGAGAGAGGACGATTTATCGGACATGTTTTTTCTCCGCAGGGCTGGATCGGATCCCGTAAGGATGCCCCTGCAAAAAGTCCATAATTTGAAAAATTGAGCTTTCAACTAGCTGAAATTTTTATTAAAAAAATTTGAAAAAAATCGAGATTTTCGACTTTTTGCAGCAGCGTCCGTAAGGGGGGTATAGCCACGAAAAGACAGGTTTGGATATTATACCATTTTTACTAAATTCTGGCCAAAGAAAAGCGGCTGGAAGCCGCTTCTACCTTGCGGATCTGACTTTCCCCAAAAAAACAGAACAAAGTAGAAATGGTATTACGCGGTGGAAGAGCAGGTGGCAATGATTATATACAAAAGATAGAGATGAAAAACCATCCCAACAACCAGTGGAAGAACCCTATGCGCTTTTCTGCCCATGCATGGATCGGGTCTCCTACTGGTCGGCACGAGCTGTGCCTTACGCGGAGTCATGCCCCGCATTTTCTTTTTCCCCCTCTGGATGGGGTATACCTTGAACAGTCAGGCCAGGTTCAGAAAATCCAATCGCCCGGATCCGTTCCACGACCGGGGGATGGGAATAATGGAACGCCACGTACCAGGGATGGGGGGTGAGGTTGGACAAATTGCTCACCGAGAGCTTTTTCAGGGCGGCGATCAGATCCTCCGGGGTATCGATGTGGGTTGCTGCGTACCCATCGGCCTCGAATTCGTGTTTCCTGGAGACATAGGCACTCACCGGTCCGAGAACCAGGGATATGGGGGTGTACAGAAGGGCGAAAATGACCAATCCCGTGTACACGGAAGGTTCATTGACCCCAAAGGCCGTTGCTAATGACGACGACCCCATCACCTGGGCCATGAGCCAAAAAACCACCCCTGTCTTGAAAATTCCGATAATCAGTCCCTTGAGAATATGCTTGCATCTGTAATGCCCTGCCTCATGGGCCAGGACGGCCACCAGCTCTTTGACCGTATGTTTGGCAATGAGGGTATCGAAGAGGGCTATCCGCTTCTTGGACCCGAATCCGGTGAAAAAGGCGTTGGATTTGGAGGACCGTTTCGATCCGTCCATAACAAAGATGCCAGAGAGGGTGAACCCGACCCTATCGGCGAATCGTGTGACAGCATCCTTGAGTTCACCGTCCTCGAGGGGGGTGAAGGTATTGAACAGGGGAAGAATGAACCGGGGAGCCAGGTATTGCATGATGAGCATGAATGCGGTGGTGAACCCCCAACACCAGATCCAGGCCTGACCACCAGTGCGCATGAAAAACCAGAGCACAACACCCAGAAGCCCCCCCCCGAGAACGCCACCCAGCACATACCCCTTGAGCCGATCGGACCAGAACGTGGCCATGGTCGTGGTATTGAACCCGAATCGTTCCTCGAGCACAAAGGTATGGTACAGGGAAAAAGGAATGGACAGAAGATCCGATGCCAGACCGAGTAGAGCGAAATAGATGAGCCCTGTCACCAGGGAAGAACAACCAAAGGACCGAACCAGCTCGTCCAGCCAGCCGATCCCTCCCAGCATAATGAACAGGATGAGGACCAGAAAATCAAAGGTCCCCTTGATCATGGAAAATCGGGATTGGGCACGGGTGTAGTCCTGGTTTTTTGCATAGGTTTGTGGATCCAGGACATCTTCAAATCCCTTTGGAATGGTTGGAGAAAGCCAGGAAAGATTCTTGTATTCCAGAACAAGATCCAGAACCCAGGCAAGGGTCAGGCAGACAATAACAACTTCCAGATAAACATTCATATATAGAATTCCATGGTAGGGGCAGGGTGGTGTCCCGTGCCCTGAATCTGATACTCGAAGCATGCCCGGTTTTCCACATCCTCCGGGATCCCACAAACAGAATCAGCGCGACCGCCCTTGGAGACCGCCGCGCTGACCGTTTATGGGATATGCACGAAAGACCCTGAAAAGGATTAGAAAAGGTCTCCTGCAGGACGACAGACCTTTTGCAAGGCAAAGGCATCGGCAACCGGTTCGCAGGTCAGGGTTCCTTTGTAGATATTCATTCCGCGCATCAGTGGCCTACTCTCGGCACAGGCCTTTTCGACCCCCTTGTTGGCCAATTGCAGACCGTACCTTATCGTCGCGTTGTTCAGGGCGAATGTCGATGTCCTGGCATAGGCCCCGGGCATGTTGGCCACACAATAGTGGACAATACCCTCTTCGTCGTAAACAGGGGCGTCATGGGTGGTTGGGACCGATGTCTCCGTGCACCCGCCCTGGTCAATGGCCACATCGACGATGACCGCGCCCGGACGCATGGACCTGAGCAGCGACCTGGTGACCAACTTGGGTGCCTTGGCCCCGGGAATGAGGACCGCACCGATAACCAGATCGGCCCGCCCCAGTGTTCTCTTGATATTGATATGGTCACTGTAGACCGGAAAAACATTGGCCGGCATGATGTTTCCCAGATGTTCGAGGACGGCGTGGTTGATATCCAGTATGGTTACCCGTGCCCCCAGACCGGCCGCTACACGGGCCGCGTTGGCACCGACCGTCCCCCCTCCGATGACCACGACGTTTGCCGGGAGCACGCCGGGTACCCCGGTGGCCAGCACCCCTCTTCCGCCCTTGGGACGGCCGAGATAGAACGCCCCCATGAGCGGTGCCATGCGTCCGGCGACTTCACTCATGGGTTTTAGCAGGGGCAAAAGACCATTGTCTTCCTGTACGGTCTCATAGGCCAGGGCGGTTATCTTGCTGTCCATGCATGCCTTTGTCAGCTTTTCATTCGCCGCGAAGTGGAAATATGTGTACACCAACTGCTCGGGGCGCATCAAAGGATATTCCGCCGGCAACGGTTCCTTGACCTTGACGATCATATCGGACTGTTCCCAGACATCCGAGGCTGTTGGAAGGATGGTCGCCCCCGCCTGGATATACTCCTCATCGGCTATATCCGAGCCCTGTCCGGCACCTTTCTGGATAAAGACCGCATGCCCGTTGTCGGTATAGGCATGGACGGATGCCGGGGTCAGGCCGACGCGGTACTCATGGTTCTTGATTTCGGTTGGACAACCTATGTTCACACGGACCTCCAAAAAATCAGGAAAGAATTGTTATAAATATTTCGGATTAAAAATCAGATAGTTATACTAATGCGGCCAAGTTGCAATTTTAATTTTACGTTCAATCGGTTGTCGGATTTTCTTGTTTTTTACGGCGGACTTTTACGAGTAAGGTACTAAAAATAGTCGGGAATTTTAGTGGACATGATATCCAAAAGCTGGCTTTTGCTCACACCGAGTCTGGAAAACCAGGCCATATGTTCCAGCATGAAGGAAAAGCTGTCCTGCAGATCCTTGGACGAATAGGGTTCGAGGGTGATGGTCGGTTCGAGTTCCATGAGTTCGAGGCTCGAGAAAACCTCATCCCAGGGAATGTTTCCTGCCCCCATCCCGAGGTGTCGGTCCCTGAGTCCGCAATTGTCATGGAGGTGGACATGTCCCAAAAAGGGACCGAGTTTCTGGAGCCAGAGGGAGAAATTTCTACTGTTCGCCCCCCGAGCAAATGAAAACCAGTGGCCCACATCCATACAAAAACGGCAGCGTTCGGAATGGAGTTCGGAAAGAAAATCACACATCACCCCGGGTTCCCGTGAATAGACATTTTCAAAATAGATACACGGGTGGTCCGGCCAGACAGAAAGTACCCTCCGCCAGGTCTCCAGAGCGGTTGTCGACCATTCGGAAAAGCAGTCCGCATAGTTTTCTTGGAATCCTGTATGGGCGACAAGATGGGCGGGATGATAGATTTTGGCTATTTCCAGGGCCCCGGTCAGCCTTTTTCTGGATCCCTTGCGGATCAAGGGATCAGGGCTACCGGGGTGGAGATCGAAAAAAGGAAGATGGACGGCACAGGTCAGTCCTGCCTTGTAGAATTCACCTGACAGGAACGTGTGGTATCCCAGATCCAGATTGTCCAAGGTCTGGGCATCGAATCCAATTTCCACGTTGACCTTTTTGGTAACGCAGGTGTCAAAGATGTTTTTGTTATGGGCCAATAAACGCATAGGAAAGGCGACAAAAAAGGACATCTTCCCGTACCCCCGCTGTCTGCTTGGTTATGTGGATGTCATATGGTCGTTCCCGGACACAGGCATGGTTACTGGACGGTGGTTTCTGTTCCCCCCGGTTCCATGTTTGTACGTTTCTGCAGGGCAGTCAGGCGTTCCCGGTGCAGGGGGAGGGAAACACGGACGCGAAGAGTGTGTAGTGGCTTGAGGTCCCTTGAACCATACAGACCGATGGAGTGGGACTCTCCTTCCTCCCAGACCATGGTTTGTCCGTTGGAAACCGGCCACTCATCGACCATGACCATGGTCTCGTCGTCCCCCCGTTGGGTCCAGATGTCATTGACCGTGTATGTTCCCGGACGGACCTGAATACGTTCCATGCATGTCGGAAGGATGGTCTTCCCCGCGCCCACATCCTGCAGTTCGATCGCCTTTACCGAACGGGGGAGTACCCTGAATCGTAAATAATCATCAACGGTTCCAGCCGTTTCTCTAACGGCACGGAATTGCCAGTATCCCTCGTCCATGTCCAGGTATTTATGCATGAAACTCGCAGTACTGACCATGAGCGGTGACTGTGCGTCCTGCCCGGTATTGCGCCCTTTCTCTGATACATACCCCTTGATATTCAGGATCTCATCCTGTTTCCCATGCCAGATCCCCTCGAGTATGAGCTGATCGCCCTCATATACCTCCACAACAGATCCGGAAGGGGTATAGTGGATCCTGTCATTCAGGGAGTAGACCCATATGGGATTGTCGATTTTGCGTTTATGGGACCACGTACCCTTCCATTGGACAGGAATCCCGGCAACACGTTTCCCATCGACGACGACCTGGAGAGTATCGAAAGGAGACAGGGGAATATATTCGCTATTGACAAGATTGTACCCTTCTCTTCCCTGTGCGTATACGGCATATTCCCGATCATCCCCTTGGTCCTTTGCCGGATGGACCAGGGTTACACTGAAAGGAATGTACGGGGAGAGAACCACAGGATGCTTGTCCACCAAACGGTCGTTGATACGTAGAAGGACCGGCGTGTGGTGCCATTTTTTGATCTCGTCGGTACCGATACGGGGAACGGTACACACAAGGCCGAACTCCCGCAAAAGTCCCTGGACCACCTTGATCTGCTGGCGGACCTTCCAGTCGAGATCCCTTATATCCTTGCTCACCTCGACCGCCAGGGCCGGAATGTTCAATTCCTTGACAGCGTAAAAGCTCAGTGATTTCTGCTGTTCCGGATAGGGGGTCGACGGTGAGAACGTCTTGGTATTGAAAAGGTTGAACCCCCATTTACGGGGGACCATATCCCGGTTCACCCGATCAATAACCCTGGTTGCCATCTCTCCCAGATACAGATTGCTCTGGTAGACATCCGTGTCGATGATGACGGATTGTCCATACCGGTGCGGACCATGCAATGCGTCCACATATTTTGGGGTATAGAATCCACTCCCCTCGTGCAGATGGATGAACCCGTCACATTTGCCGATGACGAACCTGATCGCCCTGGCCAATCGGTCTTCAAAAAAGCGGTCATGGTCTTTATCGAATCGTCTGTTGAGATCGACATTGCACTGCCGCTTATGGATATTGATCGAGGGGACGTCCGCCCGTGGAACAACAATCAACCGACCCGCCCGGACCTTGGTCCGCGTGAGGATCTGCCCGGCGATGAATCCGGCATCTTCATCCCCCTGGATGCCCCCCTGGATCATGATCGTCGGCCCGGGCCGCTCGCCGGTAATACAATGGACCCGGAGCGGGTACTGGGTATTCCCAAAAAACGTATATACCCTATGTCCTGCTGTGCTTCCTTGACAGATACAAGGTACGAGTCCCCCCAAAAAAAGACTACAAAAGAGCACGAGAAAGCGGATAGGTCTCACTGAACACCATGTTGTCTGCAGGATAGTTGATAGATATGCGTACGCCAAATATTTCTTTCTGAGAACAATCTCCAGGAAAAGGAATATTAAGACGAAATTGTTTCATATTGCGTATTTCAAATCCTAAATTCTGCTCTGCCTCAAGCATGATAATATATCCGGAAATCGTCACAAGATCGAGAGAAACGTCCCCTTCAACAAGCTTTCTGTTATCGTTTTGTTTATTGACATCAAAAGAAATTTTCATCGTTTTGTGTCTGAATTTCACCTGCACATTACTGACTTCAACAATATGTTTATCGACCGTTCCTAGAATATCGACCAGGTTTATGTCTCTCCGTGGGGGGTGTTTTTCCTTTTGGGCCAATGAAGATGCTACTATGGATGCTATATCTTCCTTGTCATCTTTCCGAGCGAGTTTTTCAATATTGTGCAACCGTTTCAATTCCACGGTATTCTGGCTGACGGTTCTCTGGAGTTTTTTGTTTTCCTGTTGTAATTGCTTATTTTCCTTCCAGAAATAGACCGCACCATACCCCCCCAATCCAGCACAAAGAACAAGGATAATCAGTAGATAAACGATGATTCTGAGAAATCCGTGACTGATCCGGACACGACGGACACTGCTGTCGTCGTGCATGATCAAAATATTGCATTTATGGTCGCTCATTCATCCATCCTTTTCCATATTTCACGGGTAATCCGCCACTCTTGCTCCCCCATGCGGATGAGCGTGAGCGTCTTCATCCCCTTATCCTTGTACCCGCTTACAGAAACATAATCCTGGAGGAACGAGACCTGGACGGTGTTCCTCCCCCTATTGCTGATCCCAGGGGTTCCCAGCAGGATCTCTTGGGGAGCCTTGCCCTGTTGCACAAGTTCTTCCTTGTGCTCTGCAATGGCCGAACGTCCCCGTATTTTTCCCTGGATAGCATGGGGGGTATAAAACGATGCATACTCTTGGACATCCCCTTGTTCCCAGCTTTTCCGCCATTTTTCGAGCCAGGTGGAGAGTTCAGTGGATAATTTATGTACATATTTTTTATGGAGATCCGTAGGGGCTTCAAACCATTCACTGCCAATGATCTTCCATCCGCCCTGTGGAGTTTTTTTCCAATACAGCCGTTTTACACCCTCTGAAGAGAATCCGGGAGCGTTGTACAATTGGTCGAAATAGGTGACACAGTATTCGGGCCCCTCGATACACCTGACATTGTCGATAACCACGTCGATCCATGCATACCGCTCAAAGAGTCTTTTTTTACGCTGGGTAAATCCGTTAGAAAAATACTCAGTATTGTAATAGGTAAAAAATCTTGGTGATTTTTCATCCCACGCATTAGCCCAATGTTCAGTAAGAGAGATGAGTTGATTGCTCGTGGGATCGTTCTGACCGGGCGGAGTGTTCCAGGAAATGGCGTCACTGATGACCACGGGAGTGGTTTTTACCCGAACATCCATTTTCAGGGATCGAATATCGCTATTGTTCAAGGCGACGCATCCCTTGGTTTCATGGGGCTGGATGGGTTTTCCCCGGCCATGCATCCATATGCCGTGTCCGGTCTTTCCCTTTGCCTGGTCAACGGGATTGGGAAAATTGAGAACAAAGGCCAGATCCCCGTACAGACTGAAATTGAGCCCACGGTCTTTTTTTCCCTGGATGAAATAGATCCCCTCTGGTGTCTTCAGGTCCCCTTCCCGGAATTTGTCCCCCCGTACCTTTCCCGTGGTACACGGAATCGTGCGTACCAGTGCGAGCTGCTTGGAATCCTTGTTCTTACTGAAATAGAACAGGGTCTGGGTACTCTTGTCCACGGCAAAAAGGGAATCCGGACCAAAGGGATGGGAGAAGTTGTGTGCTTGCCCCCCGCGTGCCATCAAGATCCCGGGGAAGCACACCACCAGAGTACATAGCATGCATGACAACAACCTATGACGATACGTTCCTTTCATACCTATGGGCCCGCAAGTTTCCTTATACCGAAAGAACCAGTTAGAATGTCTGTTCCATCGCTACAGTGGACGCCCCATGCGCACAAGGGAACCACGGGTAAAAATCGCCCCGAGATTGTACCCGGCCTCCGCCAATCTTTCTCTCCCCCCCTGCTCCCTGTCGAGGACAGTGAGCACTTGAGAGACGACCAACCCCTGGTCTTCCACCCGCTCACACGCGGTGATCAGGCTCCCCCCTGTGGTGACCACGTCCTCGAGCATACACACATGGTCGCCGGGTGAGAAATTCTTCAATCCTTCGAGATACTGGTCGGTTCCATGCCCCTTGGATGACTTGCGGACGATGAATCCGGCCAGGGGCATCTTTCTGACATGGGAGAGTACACTCACTGCGGAAACCAGTGGGTCCGCCCCCAGGGTCATCCCCCCCACTCCCTGGATATCCCCGCGATCGGCGATCATATCCAAAAATATGTTACCGATGAGCCATCCCCCCTCGGGATGCAGGGCGGTCTGTTTGCAGTCGAAGTAATAGTCGCTTTTTTGGCCCGAGGTGAGCACAAATGCCCCCTCCATGTAGGATTTCTCCAGGAGTAGTTCGGCCAGACGCGTGAGCATGGTATCGTCTTGATTCATCGTGATTCCGGATGGGTTATTGGAAAGGATGACCTGCTAAAAATATGTTTTATATTT
>NZ_JBUDSQ010000072.1:0-13136 GCF_054921335.1 Desulfoplanes sp.
TAATAATGCAAAAATCAGCAATCACGGTACAGGCCATTGGTCCTATAGGACCGATGGCCTTTTGTGTTGAACGACAATATCTATCAATCCAATCAAAAAAAATTCTGATGATGAATCCGCAGAAACGATAAAAAGGAGGTGGTCTAGGGCAACAGCCAAAAATTATCCTAGCCTGACCACGCATAGGCGAACGGGCAAACATGATGACTATCAATGCTTACTGCAATCATGCACATGCGAGCCTATCAGCAGGAAAAATAGTAGTCGGCATCTCTGGAGAATGCCATTGTTTTGGAGGGAAATATGCGGGCTCAGGATCAGGTCAGAGCTTGGGCGTATTTTGTTTGATGATGGCTTCCGCCTTTGTTGGGCGACCTTTTTTGGTATGCGACCCATCGTACGCGAATTTATAAGCAAGTTGGATCTTTTGTTGTAACCATTGCTCTACTTGTTTTTCTGTCCAGGAACAGGCAGATGTTTCTTATAGGGTACCTTTGTCAACCCCCTGTGTCAGGGAAGTTGTCGCCTCTTCTGAAATCCACCTAAGGGGGCTGTCTCTCACCGGAAACGAAAACGGTCAGAACCGTTTTCGTTTCCGGAACGCTCCGCTCTTTTTTGAAGATGGTGCAGAGCGCTTGGTGCGCCCCTTGTTCGACTGTTTTTCATGGCACGGCATAAGAATGTGGTGCTGTTTCAATCGCTCGGCATCGGTCCGGGCCACGTGGATCCTGGTCCCGTCGGGGGCATGTCTGGTATAGAACATGGCCGTTGCCACGGCTCCGGGGATGGGGATGAAGCATTGCACTTGCCTGGGTCGCCATCCCCGTTTGGCCAGCCATTGGGCCAGGGCGTGCATGTCCGTGTCCGTTGTTCCAGGAAATGCACTCATGAGATAGGGAACCACATACTGCTTCTTTCCCGCCCTGGCAGTCTGTTTGGAAAAAATGTCCAGAAACCGCTCGAACAATCCGTGTCCGGGTTTGCGCATCAGCTTGAGCACATTGTCGCAGACATGTTCCGGCGCGATCTTGAGCTGACCCCCCACAAACTCATCCAGATATCCTGCCAGAGCCTGCATGTCCTTGAGAGCGAGGTCGAATCTGACCCCACTGGCCACCCGGACATTGCGGATACCATGGCCGTTACGCACCGACCGGAGCAGCTCCAGATGGGCCTTTTGATCCACCTTGAAATGGGGACAAAGGGATGGGGTCATGCAGCTTGGCCGCTTGCACGGGCCCTGAACCCGGGTACACCGCCCTCCCCACATGTTGGCGCTGGGACCGCCCACATCGGAAATGTTCCCCTTAAACCCCGGCATATGGGCCATGTGATCCACTTCCTTCAGAATGGATGACCGGCTGCGGGAAGAAATCCTGCGCCCCTGGTGCAGGGCCAGGGTACAGAAGGAACAACCACCGCCACATCCCCGGTGACTGGTAATGGAGTCCCTGATCATAGCCTCGGCCGGAATGTTCGCCGTGTAGAGGGGATGGGCCTTTCTGGCATAAGGAAGCGCGTACAGCCCGTCCATTTCTCCCTGGTCGAGAGGGACGGCGGGAGGTGCAAGAACCACGGTCCGATTCCCCACCGGTTGCACGGCCCACCTGTTCCCATGGTGGACAAGCCGCTCCATGGCCAGGGTCGCCTGCATCAAGAGAGACGGATCTTTGAGCATGGATTCATGGGAAGGCAAACGCTCGCACTCCCCTTCATCGGGCACGGCCACATCGGGCATGACCGTCCCGGGTATTCCGGTCGGTTCAAGCCCCTTGTCGAGTCTTTGGGCAATGTCCACCAGCGCCCGCTCTCCCATGCCGTAGACGACCAACTCGGCCTTGGCATCGAGGATGATCGGCTTACGCAACTTGTCGGACCAGAAATCGTAATGGGTGACCCGCCTGAGAGAGGCCTCGATGCCGCCCAGAACAACCGGAAGGCCGGAAAAGGCCCGGTGCAAGAGATTGGTGTACACGATACATGCCCGGTTCGGCCGGGCTCCCGCCTGCCCGCCCGGCGTGTAGGCATCGTCGGAGCGTTTCTTGCGAAAAGCGGTATAATGGGCGAGCATGGAATCCAGGGCCCCGGCCCCCACACCGGCAAACAGGCGGGGACGCCCCATGGCCAGCAGGTCGTCTACCCGGTCCCATCGGGGCTGGGTGATGATCCCGGTCCTGAAACCATGGGCGATGAGAAGCCGCCCGAGCAGGGCCATGGCAAAGGAGGGATGGTCCACATAAGCATCGCCGCTGACAAGAAGGATATCAAGTTCGTCCCAGCCCAGCCGGTCCATCTCCGCCCGCGTCATGGGCAGGAAGGAGGGCTGGTCAAGGGGTACGGGGGATAGAGTAGCAGAAAAAAGATGTGGCATGCAGGGGGGTATAGACCCGGCCGTGACCGGGGGCAAGGGAGAAAAAACAGGAAAAAAAGGCGCGTTTTTATGCAATCGACTTGCGCGCGTTGTGCAAAACAAATAGAATAAAAGTCATTGCATTTAAAAAATTGTAACTATCCAGCACGATAACTCGGCATGGGGCTGTGGCGTTTCCGGAAGGGACAAAACAGGATCGGGCTATTGGTGGCTGAATAGTTACAGCTTGCTAAAATCTCTTGCATTTTTTAACTTTCTTACATTGCCAAAATTGCTAAAAGGAACGCCCATGCCCAGCCGACCCACCCTCATATCATACATCATTTTGCTCCTGTTCCTGTTCCTGTTCGTTCTTGGCATCAACCTTGGGGATGTGGACGGCGTCTTTGAAAAAGGCGTGGCCATCTGCCTGAGCTGCATCGGGATCGGGTGAGGCCATGACCAGACGCGTCGTCCAGATCCTGGCCACGTTCATCACCAATGCCTACTGGCTCTTCCCCTTCGGCTCGTTCGGCATCTACACGGGAAAACTCAAATCCGTATGTGTTCCAGGGCTCAATTGCTGGTCCTGTCCAGCGGCTGTGGGCGGATGCCCCATTGGCGCGATCCAGAACTTTCTGGCCTCCATCCGGCTAACCTTGGCCAGCGGACAGTACCGGTTCGGGTTCTACGTCGTCGGATTTCTGGGGATCATAGGGAGTCTGGTCGGACGGATGCCCTGTGGGTGGCTCTGCCCTTTTGGGTTCTTCCAGGATCTCATGCATAAGATCCCTTCGCCAAAATTCGGGATTTGGAAGCCACTGGCATGGGTGAAATATGTGGTTCTGGCCCTGTTCGTGATCATCCTGCCCCTTGTGGTCGTGGATGACTTCGGGTTCGGTTCCACCTGGTTCTGCAAATACATCTGCCCGGCCGGTACCCTGGAGGCGGGTATCCCCCTCCTCTTCCTGCGCCCTGATCTGCGGGGATTGGTTGGGGGCCTGTTTTTCAACAAATTGACCATCCTGATCCTGCTGCTGATCTGGATGGTCATGACAAGCCGACCCTTCTGCCGGACATTATGCCCCCTGGGGGCCATCTACTCCCTGTTCAACAAGGTCAGTCTGTTCACCATGCGCTGGGACAAGGACGCATGCACCCATTGCAAGGCCTGCGAAACCGTCTGCCCCATGGGGGTCAAATTCTACGAGACCCCCAACAGTCTGGAATGCATCAGGTGTCTCAAATGCTATCAGGCGTGCAAATTCGACGCGATCTCCTTTGGAATAAAGGGACTCGAACAGCCAAGACCTGTAAAGAGACGGTCCAAGACAGAACCGACCCCTTCCTGACATGGAATATTTCCGGCATAAACGGAACCTCCATCTATTGTTTATTCTCCGGTTGTATCCATGTCTTCACTGTCTTCCGGGCACACATCCACAACCTGCCTTTGACACCGAACACATTCCTTTTTTCCCAATTCGTGACAGATATCCTCGGCGGTCATGTCTGCATGCCACACATAGAGAGCGTAATAGGACACGTCAGTGCCCAGAGAATCCTGGCAGGACTCTCTTTCGACCCGTGTCTGTAGCCCCGGAATGTTCGAGGCTAGACGAGTTGCCAGTGCATCGGCATCGGCCTGTTTGCCCACGCAACAGATCTGGAAGGGAGTGTCCACCTCGTCCATGATTTGGGCTAAACATAAACCCGGGAAAAGAATCAGGACAATCCCTGTGACTATCCCTAAGCACGTGCAGAGTGTTTTCATGATTCCCCCCCCCTTTTTTCAGCATCCAGAAGTGACTTTATCAACTTGTTGAGGGTAGCCCCGGGCATATACCCAACGTGGCTGGCCTGGAGTTTGCCGCCGACAAAAACGAGTAACCGGGGTATGGCCGTGACCTCGAAAGCGGCTGCGATTTCTCCCCCATCAAGATAAATGGGGTAATTGAATCCGACCCGGTCGGTGAAAAACTCCACCGCACCCGCATTGTAATCCAAAGAAATCCCCATGAGTAGAAGGTCCTTGTCGTCATAGCGTTCACGCAGGGACATCAGGTCGGGGAACTCCTGACGGCATGGTCCGCACCATGTGGCCCAAAAATTGACGACAACCACACGTGACGAGGCCTCGGTGACCATATCCACAAACTGGTCCCCAGAGAGTGCCCCCTTGTACTCGGCCCGAGCCGTTTGGGGAACTCCCCAGCAGAGCCAGCCAACGACCAGAAACATGGTGATAAATGAACGCATCAATCCCGTGCCCCTTATATTTATATGTCCGAATGGCAGATTATACCGATCCGAATGGTTCTATGTACCTTCCATGCATGCACACTTACCGCCCGTCTAAGCATACGTGCAAAAATATCTAATGCGGCCAAGCCGTGGTTTCAAGTTTTATGTTTTACGTTTTGCGTTCAATCGGTTATACAATTTTCTTGTTTTTTATTGCAGACTTGCATGCGTAAGGCACGATACCAACATTCCCAAAAATGTCGTAGAGCCGATCCATCAAAGATCGCCATTTTCGGAGCCCCGGATCAGTCCAATGCCTCCAATACCTCGATGAGTGGCTTGAGCTTGGGCCGGAAGTTGATGTCATGCACATCAATGTACTGGATGACGCCCTTGGTATCGATGATAAAAATGGCCCGTTCCGTGGTCCCGTCCGACCTGAGTACGCCGTACCGGGTCGCAACACCCCCATGGGGCCAAAAATCCGAGAGCACGGGAAACCACAATCCGCCCATGGCCTCGGTCCAGGCGAACAGACTGGGGACATTATCCGTGCTGATGCCGAGGATTACCGTATTATACCCCTCGAACATATCCTTGATCAAATCATACCCCGGCCATTGGTCCGAGCATACCGGGGTGAACGCCGCCGGAACAAAGGAGAGCATCACGTTTTTCTTGCCCAGGTAATCACTCAGCGCAATCCTGGAACCATCAATGGCCGGTAGGGCGAAATCAGGTGCCATCTGCCCCGTTTCCACCTTGAGGACGCTATCCAGGGGGGTGAGCCTCCCCGGCTTGTACACCGGATGCTTGGTGTGCTGGGCGGACCACCCCGGAACGGCCCCGACCATCACAATCAAAAAAAACAGACAGATACAACGTCTCATGGATTCTTCCTCCGTACCAGTCTTCTTGAATGCACAAGTGATTGGTTCAAATCTATAGGTTTTTCTTGATCTTTTTCGTCAACCATGGGGCACTGTCCACCCGTCCGAGATGGGTGAAGACCACCTTGGGCAATCCCTTGCCCAAACGGACAAACACGAAATAGGGGGTGCCCACCTGGCCGACCTCCCCATGCCAGAGATAATCTTCATCCGCAAAAAGCGGGAACTCTATCTCGAATTTTTCCTTGAAGATATCCACTTCGTACGGGGAATTACCGATACCGATACCGATCATCTTGACCTTTGAACCCAGTCCCTCTGCGCCGATACGATCGTATACATCGTTCAATAAAGGGGCCTCATGCTGACAATGGGGACAGTACATGCTGAAAAATTCCACCACGACCAAATCAGCCCTGATATCGGCGATACCTATTTCCTTGGTATCGGCAGGGACCCCGAGATAATCGATGGCTACCTGCCCGGCCGGACGGGGCAAAAGAAGCCCCGGGAAATCCTGGCCAACCTGCAGCTCGCCTCCGGCAAAGGCCGGGGAAACGCAAAGGAACATGCAGAGTAGAACAAACCATTGTTTCATGTATTCTCCCTGAATTGTGAAAGGATAACGCGTGCTGAAAAAACAGTGTAACTTTTCGAGCCGGATTCCCATCGCATGCCGTCATTCACGGCGAAGAGCAAAACCCTGTTTCTTGTAAGTGCAGGCAGTTCTGCTCGTTAGAGCACTAGGGGATCCTGTATCATATATCTTTTATTTTATATCCTTCCCAGCCATCTTGCACGCCTCATCCCATTCCGGGCACGCATCGGACATTTTGGCCTCGTACTCTGCCCGGCAGGCGTCACAGGTCACATGGATGTTCGGAACATCCCCATAACGCTCCCGGATCTCTTCCTCGGTCATGACAGCCGCGGCACTGCAACCGCACTGGGGACAGGCCGTCTTGATGCGATATTTTTTCTCGGACATGGCAACCTCCTTGGTTGAGGGATTGGATATTTCCTATGGAACAAGGATTGACAAGGGCATTGTTCGGCATTTCATTGAGACCGGACCCCAAAATGCCACCTTACCCCAACGTGTATATAAAACTGATGCTCAGCGCAATGGACTATGAAAATTTACGCTCCCCGTCACCAATGGAGGCCGGCGTCCGCATTGATACACGGGTCCTCAATTTCTTACCCCTCTAACATCCTTCAATCTCTTAAATTTCATGAGCGGATGAGTAAAACGATCCCCGTACCAAGCCACCGTTAACACTCATCTTCTCCAACCGGTTTTGATCCAGGTTTTCATCAATGATCGACGATTACGTTTCCCGACTCAAAAATTATCAATCCCTGGCCACAGATCTGGTCCACCATGTTGTCCTGCCGGAAAAGGACGCCATCCACGCCGACCCGGATCGTCCCTGGCATCCACAGATCGAGACCATGCTCACAACCCTGGGGATGAGCCCGCTCTACTCCCATCAGGCCAGAGCCACGGATCTCGTTCGTTCAGGGAACCATTGCGTGGTGGCCACCCCTACGGCAAGCGGAAAAACCCTCATCTATGCCCTGCCGGTTCTGGACAACCTGCTCAACAAACCGGATACAAAAGCGCTTTTCCTATTCCCCCTCAAGGCTCTGGCCCAGGATCAACTCAAGAATCTGAAGCATCTCGCCGGGCATCTCATGGGACTGCCCAGCCCCTTGGCGGCCATCTATGACGGGGACACGACCTCCTGGCAGCGCACAAAAATCAAAAAGAATCTTCCCTCCGTGCTGATAACCAACCCGGATATGCTCCACTTAGGCATTCTTCCCTACCACGGCAACTGGCAAACCTTTTTCAGGAATCTGGATTTCGTCATCGTGGATGAGGTGCATACCTATCGTGGGGTCATGGGATCACACATGGCATGGGTTTTCAGGCGGCTCACTCGAATATGCGCGGCCTACGGCAAACAGCCTACATTTATCTTTTCCTCGGCCACCATCGCCAATCCCGGCGAACTTGCAGCGGCCCTGACCGGACTGGATGTGGAGGTCGTGGACCAAAACGGAGGCCCGGCGTCCAAACGTCATTTCCTCTTTCTGGACGGCCAGAGCGCCGGGGGATCGAACACGGCCATAGTGCTCTTACAAGCGGCCCTGGCCCGCAAACTCAGAACCCTGGTCTTCACCCAGTCCAGAAAAATGGCCGAGCTCATATCGGTTTGGGCCGCAAACAAGGCCGGAGAACAGGGGAAACGGATCAGCCCCTACCGGGCCGGCTACCTGCCCGAGGAACGCAGGGCCATCGAGGCCGATCTGGTCAGCGGCAAGCTCCTGGCGGTGGTCAGCACCAGCGCCCTGGAGCTGGGCATCGATATCGGAGCATTGGATCTGTGCATCCTCATCGGGTATCCCGGATCCATCATGGCCACCTGGCAACGGGCAGGCCGCGTCGGACGGGCCGGTAAAAAATCCGCCGTCATTCTCATCGGCCATGAAGACGCCATGGACCAGTATTTCATGCGCCATCCCGAGGAATTCTTTGCCATGCCCCCCGAGGCAGCCGTGATCAATCCGTACAACCCGCCCATCATGCACTCCCACATCACCTGTGCGGCAGCGGACATGCCCATTGGAGCAGACGAATCCTTTGCAAAGGACAAAACGGTCCGGACGGCCATTGGAAGCCTTGAACACAAGGGACTATTGCTGCGTTCGGAAGATGGCTCCACCTGGTATGCTCCGCGCAGATATCCCCAACGCGGGGTCAACCTACGTGGTTCGGGGCACGGGTTTTCCATTGTGGATATCCGGACGGGTGAGGTCATCGGCCGGATCGACAGGATGCGGGCCTTCCATGAAACCCATCCCGGCGCGGTCTATCTGCACAAGTCCCGAACGTACGTGATCCGGTCCCTGGATCTCGAGACGTCCACCGCCTTTGCAACGGAGCGCAAGGTCAGCTATTATACCCGCCCCCGGACCTCCAAGACAACGGAAATACTCGGGGTGCATGACCAAAAGTCCATTTGGTCCACCACCCTGTCCATGGGACGGCTCAGAATCACCGAACAGGTCACGGAATATGAAAAAAAATCAAACCACGGCAAGTACCTGGGTACTGTTCCCCTGGACTTTCCTCCTCTGGTCTTCGAGACAGAGGGTATCTGGTTCGACGTACCCGGGTCTGTCAGACAATCCATGGAACGGGACAATCTCCATTTCATGGGCGGCATCCATGCCTGCGAACATGCGGCCATAGGCATCCTGCCCCTGCTGGTCCTCACGGACCGCAACGATCTGGGAGGCATTTCCATTCCCCTACATCCCCAGACGAACCAGGCGGCGGTGTTTATCTACGACGGCACCCCCGGGGGTGCGGGGCTCTGCAGACAGGCGTTCACCCGCGGGCAGGAACTGCTTGAAAGAACCCTGCAGGTCATTGCATCCTGTCCCTGCGAGACAGGCTGCCCGGCCTGTGTGCACTCTCCCAAATGCGGATCCGGCAACCGTCCCATCGACAAGCATGCGGCCCGGGAGGTGCTTCTCCGCATGCGCTCGGGCCCTAAGCAGGAATCCGTAACGATCGAGATCATCCAGGAACCTTCGGCAACCACGTTAAAAGAGAGGACAAAGAACAAAGGACAGCAAACAGTCGACACCCAGAATGGCCATCCCGGAGAAGTCCGGGATCTTGGTGCGTATGCAACTCCCTGGGACCTGACAGAGAGACCGAATCCACAAAGATCCCGGATCAAGTCCGGGATGACGGCTCAAGACGAAAATCCGGCCCGAGCTGCTAGAACTGTTTTTCAGGGCCCGACAATGACCGTTCCAGGAATCGAGCAGTGGGAGCAGACAAGGGATAATCTGCGGGTCCCCCCGACCACCCGGCCCCCCTTACGCTACGGGGTGCTGGACATCGAGACACGGCGCTCGGCCAAGGAGGTCGGGGGATGGAACAAGGCCCACAAGATGGGGGTCAGCTGCGTGGTGGTCTATGATTCCGGAGCAAGGGAATACACGACCTATCTCCAGGACGACATGGACAGCCTGGTCCGTGATCTGCAGGCCATGGATCTGATGGTGGGATTCAATATCAATCGGTTCGACTACAAGGTACTCTCGGGGCTGGACGGATTCGACTTTTCCAGTCTGCCCACCCTGGACATTCTTGAACACGTGCACCGGCGTCTGGGCTACCGACTCTCGCTGGACCGTCTCGCCCAGGCAACGCTGGGTGAGGAGAAATCCGCCAACGGCCTTCTTGCCCTCAGATGGTGGAAACAGGGAAAATTGGACAAGATCATCAAGTATTGCACCCAGGACGTGGCCGTGACCAAGGGGCTCTATGAGTACGGCCGGGACAATGGATATCTCCTGTTCACCAACAAGGCAAAAAAAACGGTCCGGCTGCCCGTTGACTGGACCAGTTCTGAAAATCTCCCCCCGGCGAAGGGATAAAAGTATCGGAGGAACCATGCAACGCATCCTGATCATCATCGGACTCTTTCTCGTGGCCCTCGGTCTCGCCTGGCCACTGGTGACCAGGATTCCCCTGGGCAACCTCCCGGGAGATATACTGATCGACAGGGAAAACATAAAAATATGGTTCCCCATCACCACGTGCGTTGTGATCTCTTTGGTCGTCTCCCTACTATTCTGGTTGCTCAAAAAATAAGGACAAACAGGAAAATGAAGATTTTCCGGACGGATTTTATGGAGAACGATCCCCTCACCCCTCTCATCGTTCGGAAAAATAGATATCCCCGTAATATGCAGTTGTTTGACCGCCACCATTGTCCGTGTCGGTCATAATAGCCACGGCGTCGATCCGGTCTTCTTCGATATCCAGATAGGTTTTTAGATCCTGCAAGACATTGCGTTTTTCAGCAACGACCCGTCCGGTTTGCGAGGTTCCTGACCTTACGACCACCATATATGCGTTGGAGGTGAAGGCGTTGGGCCATGTAGCGCCCTGTGGCATGGAACTCGACCAGACATAATTGATGGCCTTGGTCTTCCAAAATGCTATCCCCCCACTGACGACCACGTACACACGGGCCGGATAGTCGTCCCCTTCCTTGGCCATTTCTTCCCGGGGCGACAGGACCGAGTCCACCCTCCAGGACCAATTCAGATAGGGCGTTCTGGCCAGATCAACCTCCATCTCCCGGGTCAACCCCGAGGCGGTCCCGTTGCTCCGGGCCTGGAGCATGGTCACTCCGCCCACACCGACGAACGAATAGTCGGTCTCTCCGACAAAGGTCTTGGTTTCCCAGCCGGCCAGCTCGCTCTTGGAAAAATTTCCTACGAGAACCCTTGCATGCGCATTGATAGAGCCGAAAAAGCACCCCGCACCAACCAGAAACCACCCAATAGAATATAACATTCGAGAAACGGTCATGCCCGGTCATCCCCTGATAATTTTTGAATATTTTTTAGGCCGGATCGCCTTGTGGGATTGACATCGCTTGCCTTGCTTGCCAATTTGATACGGCTTTCTTGTATAACCAAATGCCCATGACCAGCAACTGGAATTGTCAACAGCACAAGGAATAACATATGACTGCATACCCTGATGGGAGTTTCGTCTCCATCCATTTCGAAGGAAAACTCATTGATGGGGATGTCTTTGAGTCCACCGAAGGGAACGATCCGATGACCGTTTGTCTGGGAAATCACGAGATCCTGGAAAAAGTGGAAAACGCCATCCGGACCATGACCAAGGGAGAGACCAGATCCGTCCATATCGGCCCGGATGAAGGCTACGGAGAATACCGAGAAGATAGGATCATCACCATTTCTGAAGAATCGATGCCCGCCATGGGGCGGATTAAACCAGGGCAGGAACTCATTCTTCGAACACCGGAAGGAGAAGAATTTCCAGGAATTATTCTGGCTATAGAGAACGGTGCCATCACCATAGATGCCAACCATCCCCTGGCGGGGGAGGAACTCGAATTCAGGATCACACTCGAGGACGTGACCCCACCCGAGTCAGGCATAAACGGTTGCAAAAACGACTGACATTTTCATGCCGCCAATCCATATCCCATGATCCTCAATAGATCATGGGATATGGAAATTGTATACCCATCACAAATTTCATATCATTCTTGTTTTCTCTGCCGGCCCAACACACTCTTCCGCCATACCACTCATATGAATTGACCCCTCTTCGTCCAGGATGATATTCTTTCATTCGTATATATACATTGTTATCCATTTTGAATTTTTCACTTGTTGCAATGCACATACCCTTGCTACTATAATTCTCCATATCTCCATGATGTATTTCTCCCGTATTTTCGTATCTTATCTCAACCGGTGTTTTGTACGTGTATCTCTTGAAACTTCTTCGCTCTTTCGAAGCCGGCATTGAACATACCTCCCCGTATCATTTTTATTTTATTACGATATGGGGGAGAGATTTGAAAAATCCATGCCACAAATAACAGCCTAATATCTTTTGTCTTTTTGCAATAATAGTTTTTTTTTCTTGAAAAATCGGACCGGCACGTCCACCTGATCCATCCGGCCCCAAAAAATGTTTCCACTCCACCTCGTGGCCATTCCCCTTTATGGCTGCCAGCTTGGTCACATCGGGGTTTCCGGGAGACCCACGACCGTAACCCATTTGGTAGACACATTTTTTGATCAATTTTCTTTGCAATATATATAGAAATTCTGTAAAGAGAAAACCAAGATTTTTTTCCAGTCCATTCCAGGGCCCCACTCTCCCCCTGCCACTTTTTTCACCTAGCCCGGAGGTACATCCATGATCGACATAAACTCACTGCTGGCCATGCTGCAGAATCTCGTCACCCTGTACGGTCTCAAGATTCTTGCGGCCCTTTTTATTTTCGTGGTCGGTCGCTGGGTGGCCAAGCTGGTCAAAAAAATAGTTGGCCGGGTCATGACCAAATCCGGTATCGAAGCAACCATCATCCCCTTTGTCCTTGACCTGATCTATATCGCACTTTTGATCATGGTCATCATCGCCTCACTGGGCGCTATGGGCATCCAGACCACCTCACTCATCGCCGTGCTCGGTGCCGCCGGTCTGGCTATCGGTCTGGCCCTGCAGGGATCGTTGTCCAATTTCGCTGCAGGCGTCCTGATCATCATCTTTCGGCCCATACGTGTGGGAGACTATTTCGAGGGAGCCGGCACGGCCGGAACCGTCGAGGAAATCCAGATTTTTTCCACCACGGCCAAGACCCCGGACAACAAGGTCATCGTCATCCCCAATGGCAAACTCCTCTCGGACAACATCGTCAACTATTCGCTGAAGGATATCCGCAGGGTGGACCTGATTATCGGTGTCAGCTATGGTGACCCCATCGACAAGGTCAAGGATGTCCTGTCCGATATCCTGAGTAAAGATTCCAGAATTCTTGACGATCCGGCCCCGATCATAGGGCTGATCGAGTTGGCCGATAGCAGCGTAAACTTTGCGGTCAGGCCCTGGGTGGAGACGGCCGACTATTGGGCCGTCTATTTTGATCTTCTCGAAACGATCAAAAAACGGTTCGACGGAGAGAATATAAGCATCCCCTTTCCCCAGCAGGACATCCATGTGTATAAGGAAGAACGAGTGTAACTATTTTAGCAAGTTAAGAGATTGTTGAGATTTTAGAGATTGTTGA
>NZ_JBUDSQ010000073.1:0-13121 GCF_054921335.1 Desulfoplanes sp.
TGAAAATAATTTATTAAATCGTGCTACCTGTAAGAGCTTTTGCAGTCGCATCCTTTCAGGCAATAAGAAAATTCCCTATCCAAGAACAGATGGAAAAACAATCAATCATCCCAATCGCGGGATGCAAAAAAATTCTTTGCAGCCTCCCCTGAACGGGTTGCAGAAATGGATAATTCATCAACTACGCCTACAGAATTTTAGAAAAGGTTGTTGTATGGATATTTTTGCACGTATGCTCATACACCTGCAGATCCACGTGTCACCGAATTGTCACCTAAATGTAACAACAATCCTTTTGATTTGATTTATAGGAAAGATCAACATCAACTTCGTCAGGACATGACCTAGAAACAACGAACCCGAAAATTCCTTTTTGGGGCATCAGATCCGAGCACAACGAGGACAAAAAGCGGATGAAAAACAAATTCAACCAGATCATGACGACCTTGCGCAAAATCCTCTTCTCTCCCGAGAAAACACTCTGTTCCTTCATGGATGATCCCTGTCTCATGATCTCCTATCATCCCGAATATGGTGATGAGTACTATGAAAATGACTCCAACTTTCGCACCGTTTTCACAATCGGAGAGGCGAGGAACCTGATCATTTTCCAAGAAACCATAGAAAACAAAAAGGGCAAAATCCCCTTGTCCCGCTGCAAATTACATGGTATTCATTGATCAAAAACTAATAACACACGAGTCTTTTTTCATGCAAGCAGCCGAAAAAATCACCCAACATCCTGACCTGGATCTTCTTCTGAGCAAGGTCACCACCGAAGTGACTGAAGCCGATGTCGCTCTTTTCCTGAGTGTGGTATCCACCGACCTCGAGGACTGGCAGATCGAACAGGTCCTCACGCCGGACGAGGTGTTCAAACGGCAGGATATCGTTCTGGCCACCCACTGGCACCCGGAATTCGTGCCCATGGACATGATCGCCAAGCGGATCAACGCCACGTTTCCCAATCGCAGCGACGATCTGATCATCCCCACTCAGCACAACGAGATCATGCAGTTCGGTAAGTACAGCGGCGTGGAGGTGGATTGCTATTCCAGCGGATTCAACCAGAAGGTCCAGTTCCTTCTCCACTTCGAGAACAAGCGTGTGGAAAAGGCCCACGTGCTCAAGTCCATGCTCGGACACACTCAAAAATACCGATCTTCCCAACTTTTCGAATTCATCCACACCATCACCAGCCCCCTTGAAGACCGCATCGAGGAAGCCACCCGGGAGACCGGCGTGGAAGATAAGCTCGTGGAGTTCGTGTACATCCATGTCTGCAAGATCGAACGGATGATCGACGAATACTGGGACAAGGTCCCCACCATTTCCCTCAAGAACAAGCTCCTGCGCAACTTCTTCGATGGGCTGCGCCCCATCTACGGGGAGACCTTCATCAACCGTGTCCAGGCCTATCTCAAGGCGGTCAAGAAAATCGTCAAATCCCACTTTTCTCTCAAGTATTTCTACCGGGCCACCGAGGTCATCGAGGAAACCAGAGCCCTGGGCGGATGCATCGTCATCCCTCATCCCGAACAGTTCTGGCCCATTCTCCTGGCCGGCTACGACGTGGACGGCTACGAAGTCTGGAACCCCCAGTCCCAGAGATACACTGAGTTTCTCATCTCCGTGGTCAATGAAAAAAACCGACAGCGCTCGCAGGGC
Source organism: Desulfoplanes sp. (assembly GCF_054921335.1). Lineage (NCBI taxonomy): Bacteria > Pseudomonadati > Thermodesulfobacteriota > Desulfovibrionia > Desulfovibrionales > Desulfoplanaceae > Desulfoplanes > Desulfoplanes sp. The sequence continues at coordinate 1,669 of NZ_JBUDSQ010000073.1, forward strand.
GACCGAAAGATCCTCATCTTCATGGGCGACGATACCCACATGGGCGAAAAAACCCGCCGCATCGAACAGCAGGACACGGCCAAGGCGGCCAGAGAAATCGGCGTCCAGCCCGCCTGGGACGATCTGTGCGTGCGCAAGCGGCTCATCACCAACAATGTCAGCCGTAGAACCACCATTGCCCAGTACCGGGCACGCCTGGCCGGTTGATACCGGCGGCTCGGCCTTTATTCAAACACCACATCATTCCATACGACTACGACAAGGAGCGATCATGGCTGCGGAAGAAAAATTCGTATTCGAGTCCCTGCAGGACACGAACAGCATCAAGGATTTTCTCAAATCCCTCACCGAAGGCATTGAAAAGGGCAAGGTCACCCTGTCCACCAACGGAGACGAGATCGAGCTCTACCCCTCCGGACTCCTGCAGTTTTCGGTCAAGGCCAAACGCAAGGGAACAGACAACAAGGTGAATATCAAGATCGCCTGGAAAGACGACAAGAAGAATCAGAGCACACTCCAGGAAAAGATCCTGGTTTCCTGAACTATGGGATACATTGACCATCACCACCGTGAACATCCCGACCCGGCAGCCTTCTGTCGGGTCATTTTTACCCATACGAATCCTCTCGTTCCACCCCTTCCAATATTTCTCAACTTTCTGAATGTTAAGAACTCTCTGAACTTACTGAAATTCTGAAATTTCTAAACAACGAGCCTTACCGACCATGATCACTTTCGAAGGAATCAACGAAAACTTCAAGTTCCTGGTCCATGAAACCAGCAATCAGGTTCAGTCCACCAGGATCTTTGTTCAGAACCCTTCACGGTCCCTGTACACAAAAATCACCTCCCGAGACGACTATATCGACAATCTGAAAACGATTATCGAAAACAAATGTTTCTCCATGATCCATTCGGAAAAGGATCTGTCCGCTAAAGAAGTCGACATCATCCGATCCATCCATGTTTGCGGTCTCAACCTGGAACGGATCGCGGACTTCTGCGTGAACATTGTCAAACAGATGCAATACATCTCGACACCGAGTTTTTTACACGCCTATGACTATCAGTCCATGTTCGAAGAGATCGAAAAGGGCCTGTCGCGTATTCTGGAGGTATCTGACAAGGAATCCATGCCCGGAGCCCTGGCCATCTGCCGGAGCGAATACGAACTGGACAGAATGTACAAAGAGACCTTCGAGCAGATCCTGATGGAGATGGAGAACAGGGGCAACGCCAAGGATTGCATCACCACGGTATTCATCTTCCGGTATCTGGAACGCATCGGGGATTCCCTGCTGAACATCGGGGAAGCGCTCATCTTTTCCATCATCGGAGAGAAGATCAAGATTGAACAATTCGACGCCCTGCGCAACACCCTGAGCAAATCCGGGTTCAGCAGCGACTTCGAATCCATCGATTTCAAGGCCATCTGGGGAACCCGTTCGGGCTGCCATATCGGCAAGGTCGATCACAAAGGAAACGCGTCTGCCGGAGATGGGGCCCACGGCGGCATCTACAAGGAAGGCAATCTCAAAAAGATCAAGCAGGAAAAGGCGAACATCGAACGGTGGGCAAAGATCTTCCCCAACCTGGTATCTGACATTTACGGCTACCATGAAGATGGAGAAAAAGGTGCCCTGCTCGTGGAATTTCTGACAGGGTGTTCGTTTGACGAGGTCATCCTCACGGGGAGCCAGGATCTTCTGCAAAACGCCTTTTTCATTTTCGCTCAGACCATCCGGGAAATCTGGCAGGCCACCCGCAAGGAAAATGCGGTGGAAACCACCTACATGAGCCAACTCATGGACCGGCTCCCGTCCATCCGTCAGGTCCATCCGGCCTTCTTCCGCGTATCCCAGACCCTCGGCGGCACCTCGGTCATCTCCACCCAGAGCCTCATCAAGGACTGCCAAAAATTCGAGGCCGGACTTGCAGCTCCGTTCACAGTGCTCATCCACGGCGATTTCAACATCAACAATATGGTCTACGAACATGCCCAGCAGGCGGTTAAGTACATCGACCTGTACCGATCCAGAGACTTCGATTATGTCCAGGACGCATCGGTGTTTCTGGTCTCCAACTTCCGGATCCCCGTTTTCGATCGCTCCCTGCGAACACGCCTGGATTGGGTAATCGAGGAGTTCTATTCATTTGTTTCCGACTTTGCCCGGGACAACAAGGACACCACCTTCGAGGCACGCATGGCCTTTGCCCTGGCCAGGTCCTTCTACACCTCGACCCGCTTCGAACTCAACCATCGCTTTGCCAAGGCCATGTACCACCGAGCCCATTTTCTCCTGGAAAAAATCCAGGCTTTCGGGGATGGAAATTGGGAAGAATTCAGACTTCCACAGGAGATTCTGTTTTATTGATCGTAACTATTCAGGTCAAAATTTATCAGGAGCAACAGACCGGAATGTAACGTTAAATGTGGGTACCAGCCCGTAACTTTCAGAGATTTAAGGATTTCAGAAATTTTAGGAATGAAGGACCTGCACCCTAACTGCCTGTAATTTCTTAACTCTCTTAAATTTCGTATCTATTCAGCAGGGTTGCAACGTATGTCGTAAGCACGTCATCCCGGCGCAGGCCGGGATCTCCAAGGCCTCGGGCATTGTATGTCGAATAAGCAGCTGCCCCGTCGAACAAGATCCCGGATCAAGTCCGGGATGACGATCAAAGAAGACCCGCGTTTTTTGGGCTACTTCTGAATAATTACAAAATTTTAAAAATCTCTTAAATTTCTTAAATTTCTAAATTCCATCAATACTCACGGAGGAAATATATCCATGAAAATCGCAGTGGTCGGGACCAAGGGAGGGTGGTCCTCGGAGAAACTTGCAGACACGGTAGCCGCACGAACCGGAGAACGCGTCCTTGTGGAAATGGACAAAATCCGGTTGGACCTGCCTTCGGGACGGTGTTTCTTCGAAGACCGTGACCTGTCCACCTTCGACGCCATCATGATCAAAAAAATCGGGGCCAGGTATTCTCCGGATCTTCTGGACAGACTGGAGGTACTCAGGCTGCTCAATGAACGGGGGCTGCCGATTTTCTCCAATCCGCTCAAGATCCTGCGAGTCCTGGACAGACTGAGCTGCACCATCACGCTGCAAACCGGTAATATCCCCATGCCCCCCACGACCATCACCGAAAACGTAGACCATGCAGTGGAGGTCATCCGAGAATATGGTAGGGCTGTGTTAAAGCCCCTGTACACATCCAAGGCCCGGGGCATGTGCCTGCTGAAGGCCGACCAGAACATCCGGCCCATCCTCGAGGAATACCACCGAGAGTACACCATCATGTACATCCAGAAAGCCATCAATCTCAACGGCCAGGATCTGGGGATCGCCTTTCTGGGCGGTGAGTACCTGACCACCTATGCCCGGTGCAAGTCCACGGATGCCTGGAACACGACGACGGTCAACGGCGGGAAATACGCCTCGTTCGAACCTCCCAGGGAGATCATCGATTTGGCCCACAAGGCCCAGTCCCTGTTCGGACTCGACTTCACCTGTGTGGACGTGGCACTGAGCGATCAGGGTCCTTACGTTTTCGAGGTCTCGGCCTTTGGCGGATTCAGGGGCATCCGGGAAACCAGCAACCACGACCCGGCAGCCCTGTACACCGATTACGTGATCAAGGAGATTGGCCAATGAGCGACACAACCATGACCTGCAGCGAACTTATCCGTGATTTCCGCAAAAACCATCCCGTGAACACATCCCTGGCCGTGAAGCTCGGGGGGCTGGTCATCGACGTGACAACCAACAGCTTCAAGCTGAACCATAACCTCCAGGATTATTTCCAGGAGTTCATGGTCCATGGAAGGCCGGCAGATATCCAAATCACCGTGCACGAGGCCGAAGCACCGGCTCTTGACCTTGATTTTTCCGTCAAGGAACCCGAGCCGGGCAAATCCAAAATAAAGGAAGAATGGGTCGACCTGGTGGATGGACGCATTGTGCGCAAACGGATCACCGGAATGCACTTCATCTTCACCAGGGACGAGCATCTGGCCATTGGTCCCTGTGAGGTCAACCCCAATCAGGTCATCAATTTCATCAACAACCGATTCATAGAGTACAAACTCCAGCAGGGATGTCTCCTGGGCCACGCGGCCGGTGTGAGAACCCGGGATAGGGGTATGGCCATGGCCGGATTTTCCGGAATGGGCAAATCCACTCTGGCTCTGCACATCATGAACCGCGGAACCGACTTTGTGAGCAACGACCGGGTCATCGTGGAAAACCTGTTCAAGGGACCGCGCTTTTACGGGGTTGCCAAACACCCCCGCATCAACCCCGGAACCGCCCTGAACAATCCAAACCTGGCCGGAATCGTGACGGAAGAGGACAAGAAGCGATTCCAGGCCATGAGCACTGATGAACTCTGGAGCCTGGAATACAAGTACGATGCCCTGATCGACGAGTGTTACGGCCCGGGCAGATTCACCCTCGAAGCCCCCCTTGATGCCGTGGTCATCCTCAACTGGCAGCGCAATGACGAACCAACCAGAATCTCCACGGTCAAACTCATGGACCGCCAGGATCTCCTCCCGGCGTTCATGAAATCCAGAGGACTCTTCTATCTTCCCCTGTACGATCAGGAAGAACCCGGCATCGAGGACTATATCAGCTGCCTCAGGGGGTGCACCATCATCGAAATCTCCGGCGGCGTTGATTTCGACAAAGCCGCACGGGCATGCATGGCCTTCCTTGAATCCGGCCAGGTGATTTCGGCGGCATAAGAAAAAGTGCGCAGTGCACACTGTCCTTCCCCCCCCCTTAACCTTTACCCCTTAACCCTTCGGACTTGTCCACCATGCGCATCCGCCTGACCCGTGACGTAACCATCCCATCCCCCATCGCTCTGGAGCGGTTCAGACACTACCCCGCCCTGGGACCCAGGGTACTCTTTTTCAGCGGTGGTTCGGCTCTGCGCGAGGTTTCACGGGCCCTGACCAAGTACACGCACAACTCCATCCACATCATCACCCCGTTCGATTCCGGGGGAAGCTCGGCTACCATCAGAAGGGCATTCGACATGCTCGCCGTGGGCGACGTACGCAACCGCCTCATGGCCCTGGCAGACACAAGCATTCAGGGCAACCCAGAAATCTTCGAACTCTTTGCCCACAGGCTGTCCCAAGAAGCGGATCAGGGAAAACTGCGTGCCACCCTCTCTCAGATGTCCGGGGGCGAACACCCCATGATCCGGGCCATACCGGACCCCATGCGCAAGATCATCCGTACCCACATCCATCAATTCGAAGACCTCATGCCCGACTCCTTTGACCTGCGTGGGGCAAGCATGGGTAATCTCGTACTCACGGCCGGGTATCTGACCAACCGAAGGCACCTCGATCCAGTTATCTACATCTTTTCCAAACTGGTCCGGGTGCTGGGCAAGGTGCGGCCGGTCACCTCCACCAACGCGGAGTTGGCCGTTCGTTTGGAAGACGACCGAAAGATCGTGTGCCAGCATCGTTTCACCGGCAAGGAGACCCGCCCCATCAGCTCCCCCATCAAAGACATCTGGCTGGTGACTCCGGAAGACGATACCACTCCGTTCAGACCGGCAATCAGGACAAAGATCACCGCGTGTATCGAGGAGGCCGAGCTCATCTGCTATCCTATAGGCAGTTTCTATTCCAGTCTCATTGCCAATCTGCTTCCCGCCGGTGTGGGCAAGACTGTGGCAGCCAATACCTGCCCCAAAGTCTACGTCCCCAACCCCTGTCCGGACCTGGAGGCCCTCGGACTGGATATCACCGAACAGATCCAGAGGTTGCTCCACTATGCACGTCAGGACGACCCGGAACATATAGCCCCTTCGGACGTTCTTGATTTCGTGATCATCGACAGCCAAAACGGGACCTACACAGGTCTGCCGGACCGGGACATCCTGGCACGCCAAGGTATCGGCATCATTGATACCCCGTTACTTCGCGCTGCCAACGCAAATCATGTCGACCCCGATCTCTTCACAGGGGCTCTCCTGTCCCTGTGCTGAATCAAACAATCACTACGCAAGTCCACAAAAACACGGAGGTACATATGGAAAAGAAGAAAGTTGCACTGGAGCAGACCAAGGAATTCAAGGCAGCCATCTCCTATCTCGAAGACCTGGTGGCCAGCTTCAAGAAAGGGACCATCGTGGTCGAACAGGGGGAAAACAGCGTGATCCTGACCCCGGCACCATTCGTGAATATCGAGATCGAAGCCAAGCAGAAAGGTGACAAAGAAAAATTCTCCATGGAACTCTCATGGAACACGGCCGGAACCACGGAAGAATCCGACATCATGATCTCCTCGACCCTCCCCCAGACAAAGGCTCCCTCCGAGGTCGAGGTAAAAGAGCCCGCTAAGGCCCCTGCTGAAAAAAGCAATGACACTGCAATGCAGGAAACCACCCAGGCCCCCACAGTCAAACCGGCCGCTGCCAAGGCAGAAAAAGCATCGGAAACACCGGCCAAAAAGGAAGCACCCAACCCGGTAGGTGCAGCCTCCAAAACCCCGGCTGCCAAAAAAACAAGCAAACCGGGGCCTGCTTCCGAATCCGCCCCTAAAACCGCATTTGCGAAAACGACTTCCAATTCCGCACCCAAACCGGCAGGAAACAAAAGCGATACCAAGTAGGGCGCAAAGCATCCCTTGCTGTCAATAATCGAGTAGGGTGAAACAGAGCGATCAACTCTGCTTCACCCTACTCGATATTTTTTTATTGAGACGAAAAGGCGCGTTACTTTTCCCCACCCGGAAGGATGAGATTGAGGGCAACACCGATAATACCGGCCAGACCGATGCCCTGGATGGTGAACTGCCCGGCGGAAAAGGCTATCCCGCCGACACCGAAGATAACGATCAAGGCGACAATGGCCATGTTTCTGGCCTTCATCAGATCGATCTGCGCCTTGACCAGGTTGTTGATCCCGACAACCATGATCGTGCCGAACAAAAGGATCATGATCCCCCCCATGACCGGAACCGGAATGCTCTGCAAAAAGGCACCCACTTTGCCCACAAATGACAATGCAATGGCCATGATGGCCGCCCAGGTCATGATGGCTGGATTGAACACCTTGACCAAAGCCACGGCACCAGTGACCTCGGAGTAGGTCGTATTCGGAGGACCGCCCACAAACGATGCCATGAATGTTGCCAGACCGTCACCCATCATGGTCCGATTCACCCCAGCACACGACATAAGGGACAGTCAAATAATACTGGTCATCCCTCTTCACTTCTGCTAAACAGAATCCACTCCGTCCCATACCCGTATCCACTCCCCTAAACCGGAGGTCCCCATGCCCCGCATTCCCCGACTCCTCGTGTCCGAATCCCCGACCGTCTACCACGTCATCTCCCGTACCGCCCTGTCCGGGCTTCCCTTTGATGGTTCTGACAAGGACACTTTGCAGAGGCTGATCTTTCATTTTTCCCGGATCTATTTCACGGAAATCCTGGGATACTGCCTCATGGACAACCACTTTCATCTCCTTGTGCGCATGTTTCCCGAAGATTACGCAGACGAGGCCGCCTTGTTGCAGCGGTTCAAACTCGCCAATGGCCACAAGGCAGTGCTTTCTCCGGAAAAAATTCCCGGCCTCAGGCAGAAGTGGAGCTCGCTTTCCGAATTCGTCAAGGAGGTCAAGCAGACTTTCTCAAGATATTACAATAAGAAGAATGGACGAAAGGGATATCTCTGGGGCGAGCGTTTCAAGAGCGTCATCGTCCAGGATGGTCGGACCCTGGTCAATTGCCTGGCCTATATCGATCTCAATCCCGTACGGGCGAATATCGTCAAACGACCCGAGGATTATCGCTGGTCATCGCTAGGCTACCACCTCCAGACCAACAACCGGGCTGATTTCCTGAGCCTTGATCTGGGTATGGCCGACTGGGGGATCGAAACCAGGGATCGTCTACGCCATTATCGGGAATTCGTGTACGAAACCGGGGCCCTGGATACGGGCAAGGGGGCCAGGCTGGACACGAAGCTGGTCGCAAAGGAGCGTAAAAAAGGATACAAATTGACCCCGGCCGACCGGCTCCGATGCCGGACCCGCTATTTCACGGATTCCGGAATCATCGGCACCAAAGAGTTCGTGGCCCGGCATTCCAAGCGCTTTCATGATCATTTTGCATGCAAGCGGGAAAAAATCCCGCGCAAAGTGGAGGGTCTCGACGGCATGTTCTCGCTGAAACGACTCTCCAATATCTGATCCGATAATTTTTCCCTGAATCCCATCTCATGTTCCATGCGCGATCATCTGGTTGCGTGTGGTTGTGTGCGTCCAAAATTCGGAAAAGCAACCAGAAAAGGCTCTGCTTGGCTGAAATACAAGGGGATCGCAGCCTGGTGAAGGTGGATGTGCGTTCGAGGGATGCCGATTTGACAGCAAAAGGTGCGGCAGGTTGTAGCAAGCTGGATCGGTTTGCATAGTTTGCCTGTTCCTAAAATAATTAATGAGAATTGTTCAGTGGAATGTGGCCAACAAATGTCGAAGCGCATTCCCTTTCCTTTTCCCCCCTTTTCCCTTTATTCCGTAGGGGCAGACACATAGGTCATACGCGAACGGAATCTCGTGGTTTCGATCCTTACGCCGCGCTGCCCCGAACCCCCTTCTTGAACATTTCCCACATATCCAGAAAGGCAGCATCGAAATCCCGGGTCTGGATGTATTCTCTGGCCTGATCGCCCATGGTTTTGAGGAGGTGGGGATCGTTGGCCAGGCGGATCATGGCCTGGCAGAGGTCGTCGGCATCACCGGCTGCGCACACGAGTCCGGTTTTTTCCGGGACCATATTTTCCACGGGACCGCCCTTGTCCGTGACAATGACCGGGAGTCCCGATGCCTGGGCTTCGAGGACTACGTTGCCGAAGGTGTCCGTTGCCGAGGGAAAGACGAAGAAATCCGCGCCGGCATAAGCCTGGGCCAACTCCTGCTTGTCCAGGACGCCGGTGTAGATGACAGGCAGTCCCTTGGTCATGGTCTGCATCTCGTTCAGGAAGGGGCCGTCACCGATGATCACGAGGCAGCAGTTCTGCACCGTTTTTGCGGCACGGGCAAAGGCCTGGGCAAGGATGGCCAGGTTTTTTTCCTTGGAGACCCGGCCCACGTAGACCATCTTGAGGATATCGGTCTGCAGCCACTTGGCGTAGAATCCGTTCTTTTTGGCCGGATGGAAAATGTCCGTATCCACCCCGCGAGGGTACACGGTGATCCGTTCTCTATCCACGCCCAGCTCTTCCAGTTCATGTGCCGTGGCTCGTGACGGTGCGTATATCGTATCCATCTGGTTGTAAAACCAGTACATATATTTTTTGCAGGCATCTTCCATGCACGTATCCCCGGTCAGGGTGAGCACGTAGTCGGGGAAGGCGCTGTGATATGTGCCGTGACAGGGGATGCGCAGGATTCTGGATATGGCCAGGGCGGCCAGACCCATGGGGCCGGGGGTTGCCGCCAGGAGCATGGAGTATCTGTGCCGGAAGCAATGCGCCAGCAGGTCCAGGAAGGGGGGGCAGTAGACGCCCTGGTCGGGATATTCGGGCAGGTCAAAGGTACTGACCGGGGTAAAGTGATGCACACCTTCCTGCGCGGTTTCGGCTTCGGGGCCGCAGGTCAGGACGTGCAGGGATTTGGTATGTCTGGCCGCGGCCTTGAGTTGTCGCTTGATGGTCCAGGCGACACCGTTGACGTCCTGGAACGTGTCCGTGAAATGGGCCACGGCACAGTCGTTTTCCTGCTCCGACGTGGAACCGAGTGTTTCCAGACATTCACGGGCAAAGGTCTGTTCCCGGCTGAACAATCCGTAGGCCACGAAATACGGGGCCAGCATGGTGTACAGGGACCCTGCCGCGCCGATGGAATGGAACACATCGAACAGGTTGGCCTTGTGAAAGCTCTGCAGAATGCGTTCGAGAAAATGGGCAATCATCCGGTCCGAGCCCTTGTTCACAAAGGCCGCCCAGATCCGATCGAGATCCTTCTGGTCCAGGAAGCTGCCTCCGGCAACGGCCATGAATTGTTTGTCGTTCACGACGATTCTGCTTGCCTCGCGCAGGAGATATTCCTGTATGCTTTCCGAATCCAGCAGCCGGGCGGTTATTCGTGGTTTGGGGCCGGCAAACAGGCGATGCACACGCTCCATGAGAGAGGTTTTGCCGTTGCCCACGGGAGCCAGGCATCCGTGCACGAAGCGCAGGAACAATGATTTGCGGGCGTGCTTCATGTTGAAGCGATCGTGGTAGAACTGATAGGCAATGGAATAGAGATTTCGGGCTATGGTCTCCGGCGTGGCCGGCACTCCCTCGGGACGTCCCTTTTTCTCCACCACTTTTTGAAGAAAGCTGTGTACGTCCGTGACGTTCTCGACACTCGTGTACATGGTGGCGATGTTCAGGCAGGAATGGTCGTCAGAGCCGGCTGTCAGACCCTTTATCCACGGCGTTTTTCCCCACGGGGGCAGGGCGTGTTTCTGCACCAGGCCGTAGAAACCGTCCCTGGTCAGGCTGGAAAGGATGGCACGGATGGTGTGGTTCTGGGCCTGATCCCGGCAGCCGTTCAGTTCAAAAAGATTGAACAGGATCAGACATTGCTCCACATGTTCGACGGTCAGACGTTCATTGACCGCGAACAGGGGGTGCGCCAAAGCGTGTACGATGGATTGTGCCCGCAGGTAGGCGACCAGGTCGAAGACATTGGACCGCAGTTTCTGGAATTCCAGGTGGTCTGCTTCGGTGATGTCATAGGCCAGGATGTGCAGTTTGCACTTGTCCTCGGGAAAATAGGTGGTGATTTCTTCGCTGATGAAGGTGTTGGGCAGGTGGGCGATCTCCAGACATCCGGCAATGGAGTTGTGATCGGTGATGGTCACCAGATCCATGCGCCGCTCCCGGGCCCGATCATAGATGGTCCGGGGTTCGGTGAAACTCTCCGGGCATCCGATTTTCTGCAGCAACCACTGCGAGGGACGGGATGAATGCTTGGAATGAACGTGAAGATCGGCCTTGAGCAGGGGTTCCATGATGGTCCTCCGGGAATTGGTACGTTACGTGGAATTGATTCCATGTAGACCACTCCGGGTGACGAATGCGTTGCCCGTGTGTTACCTTTATGTTGTGATGTTGCTGTTTTTTGGGGCTGGAGGAGCGGTGCGGATGTGCAGACGTTGGACCCGTTCCTGCGAAACACTGATACACAATCATGAGGAAGGAGCGGACATGCGGATGGTTTGCATGGTCATATTTGGCTGGGGATGTTTTGGTGCATCAACAGGGTTCATGTTCGATACTCCGGGAGTGCGTGCGTCTCGTCCGCCTCGAGTATGAGGTTCGTGAGAGTGACCTCCTCGAGGTCATGACGCCGGGCCGGAAGCATGGGTTCCATTCTGGATGCAGTGATCATGGGGGTGCCGAAATATTTTCCGAAATGTAAG
>NZ_JBUDSQ010000074.1:0-12876 GCF_054921335.1 Desulfoplanes sp.
GCCTGCACGGGTGCATATCGCAACGAAGACGAAGAATAACAACTAAAGTGCGCAGTGCACAGTACGCAGTGCGCAGGAAAACGGAAGAAGTGCGCAGTACACAGTACGCAGTGCGCAGGTTCCGGACTTGATTTGGGATGACGGCAAAAAAGATTTGATTGAAAATGACAATTTTATTAAGGACTTGACCTTCAAACAGAGTAACTAACGGTATGTACCTGAAACCCCAACTGTGCACTGCGCACTGAGTACTGCGTACTGAGCTTCGTACTGTGCACTGCCTGCTGTCTACTTTTGTGCACTGCGCACTTCTTCCCCATGACGCAATCCAACCACCCTGCCATCGAGGTCGACAATCTGACCAAATCCTTCGGAACCCTCCGGGCCGTGGACAATCTGTCCTTTTCCGTCATGCCCGGAGAGATCTTCGGGCTGGTCGGTCCGGATGGGGCGGGCAAGACCACCACCCTGCGCATGCTCGCGACCATCCTGAATCAGGATACGGGAACCGCCATGGTGGCCGGATTCGACACCCGTAAACAGTCCGACGCGGTCAAGGACCGGTTGGCCTACATGAGTCAGCGGTTCGGTCTGTATCCGGATTTGACCGTGCAGGAGAATATCGATTTCTACGCGGATCTCTACGGGGAACCCCGGCGGGGGCGGGAACAACGCATTCACGAGCTCCTTGATTTCAGCAATATGACCCGGTTCAAGAAACGGCAGGCCGGCAAGCTTTCCGGGGGGATGAAGCAGAAACTGCAGCTGGTCTGCGCTTTGATCCATACCCCGGAGGTTCTGCTTCTGGACGAACCCACCAACGGGGTCGATCCGGTGAGCCGCAGGGATTTCTGGCGCATTCTGTATCGGCTGCTGGCGGACCAGGTGGCCATTCTCGTATCCACCTCGTATCTGGACGAGGCGGAGCGGTGTTCGCGTCTCGGACTGCTTCACCATGGTTCCTTTATCGCCACGGGCAGTCCGGCCGAGGTGAGGGCGCTGCTGCCCGGACACGTTCTGGCAGTACGTTCCTCCCGGTCCCGGGCCATGCGGCCGCTCTTGAAGGAGATTCCCGGAATCTCCGGCGTGGAGGTCTTTGGGGACCGGGTTCATGCCGTGTGCAGGGATGTGCAGGACACCGAGACCAGGGTGCGTTCCCTGCTCGGCCACAACAAATTCCCCTTTGAAGAGATCGTCGAGGTCCGCCCCGGGCTTGAAGACGTCTTTGTGGAGCTGCTCAGAGAGGAGGGTTCTTCCGAAACTCCCCCAGACACCCAGGCTCCGGACCCTGTCACGCCGGACCGTGGTTCTGCAAACACCTCTTCCACCGGCCGTGATCCGGCCGTGACCGTGGACCATCTGACCAGACGGTTTGGTTCCTTCACCGCGGTCGACGACATCAGCTTCAGCGTTTCCCGGGGAGAGATTTTCGGTTTTCTCGGACCGAACGGGGCCGGTAAATCCACGACCATCAAGATGCTCTGTGGCCTGCTCGCTCCCAGTGCGGGTACGGGGCGTGTCCACGGGCTGGATATTTCCAGGGATCCGGAGAAAATCAAGACCCATATCGGGTACATGAGTCAGAAGTTTTCTCTGTATGACGATTTGACCGTGGTGGAGAACATCGATTTTTACGGGGGGATTTACGGACTGTCGAGCCGGCGTCTGGCCGAGCGCAGACAATGGGCCGTGCGCATGGCCGGTCTTGCCGGACGGGAGCATCGTCCCACCCTCACCCTGGCGGCGGGCTGGAAACAGCGTCTGGCCATGGCCTGCGCCGTACTGCACGAACCCCCCATCCTCTTTCTGGATGAACCCACCAGCGGGGTGGATCCCCTGTCCCGGCGCATGTTCTGGGATCTGATCACCTCCATGGCCGAGTCCGGCATGACGGTGTTCGTGACCACCCATTACATGGAAGAGGCCGAGTATTGTGACCGTTTGGCCCTTATCTATCAGGGAGCAATGGTTGCCCTGGGAACGCCTGCGGAACTCAAGACCAAACAGATGCATGACGTGCTTTTGAATCTGTCCTGCGAGAACCCCCAGGCCCTTGCTGATGATCTGGCCGATCTGAAAACCGTCCGCGACGTGGCCCTGTTCGGTGCAGGGTTGCATCTGGTCGTTGATGAGGAAAAGGGGGCCAAGGAGGAAATCCATGCCTTGATGACGCGTGGCGATCGTACCGAATATACCCTGGAACGGATCACTCCCTCCATGGAAGACGTGTTCGTTTCCCTGATCGAGGAGACAGACAGAAACCAGGAGCAGCAGTCATGATCCGTCTTTCCCGGTTGGCCGCTGTGGCCCGCAAGGAATTTCTGCACGTCATCCGGGATTGGCGGAGTCTGGTCATGGCCGTGGCCATTCCCCTGCTTCTTCTCCTTCTCTTCGGCTATGCCCTGAGCCTGGATCTGAAGAACGTGCCGACCATGGTTCTGGATCGTTCCCAGACTCCCCAGAGCCGCCAACTGGTGAGCCTGTTTCAGGGTTCGCCCTATTTTGAGATCCTCAGCCACACGGATGAGTACGCACCTATGCAGCACGGGCTGGACCGGGGAGACATCCTGGTCGGTCTGGTCATTCCCGATGATTTTGCCCGGGATCTCTTGGGCGGCCGGGACACGGAGATCCAGGTCCTGGTGGACGGGAGCGACGCCAATTCGGCCCGGCTGGCCATGAATTACGTGTCGGCCATCGGGGCCTCCTTCTCCCTGCAGGTCAAGGCCATGCGGATGCAGGCCCGGGGTGTTCCGGATACCGGCGCGTTCGTGGAGCTGCGGCCCCGAACCCTGTACAATCAGGACCTGCGCAGTCAGAACGGGATCGTTCCCGGGATCGTGGCCATCGTCATGGTGGTCATCGCCTCCATGCTCACCTCGGTGACCATTGCCCGGGAATGGGAAACCGGAACCATGGAGCAGCTTCTGGCCACGCCCATCCGGGTCCCCGAACTGCTCGTGGGCAAGGTCATCCCCTACTTCATCATCGGGATAGTCGATGTGGCCCTGTCCGTGGGCCTGGGGTATTTGCTTTTTGATGTTCCCTTGCGCGGTTCCACGGGCCTGGTTTTTGGATTGGCATCCATCTTTCTGACAGGCACCCTGTTTTATGGCTTGATGGTTTCCATTGCCACCAAATCCCAGGTGCTGGCGAACCAGATCGCCCTGCTTTCGAGCTTCATGCCCTCGATCATGCTTTCGGGATTCATGTTCGCCATCCAGGATATGCCCTCACTCATCCAGGCAGTGAGTTATATCCTTCCGGCCAGGTATCTCATCGCCATTTTGCGGGGGATCTATCTCAAGGGGATCGGGCTTGAAATTCTTTGGATCAACGCCCTGCTGCTGGCCGTGTATATGGTGATCATGATCGTGATGGCCCACAAGAAAATGCGTCTTTCCCTGGAGTGATCATGCGACGAATGAAGAACATGCTCGTCAAGGAATTTTTGCAGATGTTCAGGGATGTGCGCATGCGGATCATCATCGTGGTCCTGCCCTGCATGCAGATGCTCGTCTTTGCCTTTGCCCTGACAACGGACGTCACTCATATCGCCACGGCGGTTCTGGATGGGGATCAGACCCCCCTTTCCAGGCAATTGATCCAGGAGTTTACCTCCTCGGATCATTTTTCCGTTATCGCCCAGGTGGAACGTGGTCCGGAGATGATCCGGCTTTTCGACCAGGGAGACATCCGGGCCGGGATCCGTATCCTGCCCGGATATGCCAGGAAACTGCAGAAGGGTGGAACAGGGATGGTGCAGGTGCTCACGGACGGGTCGGATTCCAACACCGCCTCCGTGGTCACGGGATACGCCACCACAATCGTCACCCGATTCAACCAGAAACTGCAGGCCATGACGGGATCGGCAGGCGCGAACGGAATCATCGGTCTGGTTCCCCGGGCCTGGTACAATCCGAACATGGAAAGCCGGTTCTATTTCGTACCCGGACTCATTGCGGTCATGCTCTCGGTGTCCGGGATCGTGCTCACGAGCATCGCCATTGTCCGGGAAAAGGAAATCGGGACCATCGACCAGATCATGGTCACGCCCATCGGCAAACTGGAATTCATCCTGGGCAAGTCCCTGCCCTATCTGCTGGTGGGTTACCTGCTCATGACCATCATGTTCGGCATGGCCCGGGTCATCTTCCAGGTCCACATCGCGGGCAGCATTCCCCTGCTCTACCTGCTGACCGGCGTCTATCTGATCGCCACCATCGGGATCGCCCTGTTCATCAGCACCTCGGCCAAAACCCAGCAGCAGGCGCTTCTGACCGGGTTTTTCGTGCTCATGCCCCTGGTTCTCTTAAGCGGGTTCATGTATCCGGTGCGCAACATGCCCGAACCGGTCCAGTATCTGACCGTGATCAACCCCATGCGCTGGTATATGGACATCCTGCGCGGGGTGGTCCTCAAGGGCGTGGGGGTGAGCGAGCTCATCCGGCCCATCCTCTGGGAGATCTCCCTGGCCGTGGGTTTTGTGACTCTGGCCAGGATGCGTTTTTCCAAGACCCTGGGGTGATGGATCAATATGCCGGCGGGGGCGTTCCGAGCCGACCCAAACGGGATGGGCCGGCCAAGAGAACCAATCTGCCCTGATCCATCCCTTGTTCCGGAAGATTTTTTCGTGTATGTTCCATCAACCCGGCTCGTTCACGCAACCCAACCCAAGGAGTCAGCACATGAACACGAAAAACCGTTTTCTGAAGACAGTTTTTGTCACGACAATCACCATTCTTGCATTCAGCCCGTTTTTCATGGGGGCCCCGTCTGCCATGGATCAGGCCTCGATCGTCACCTCGTCGTGCAACAGATGTCACTCCCTAAAAAGGGTATGTGCCAAAGTCGGTACTGATCAGAAAAACTGGCAGTCCACCCTGGAAAGGATGCAGAACAAGGGATCGGGACTGAGTGATCAGGAAAACACAGCCCTTGTCGGCTTTCTGTCCAGCGGTTCAGCCAAGGATGTCGGTTTTTGTCAATAATACGTTCCTGAGCCGGTCAACCGTTTTTCAAGAGGACATGCTATCGTGGATCTGTTTCGCTACCGCCGTTTGGCGCTGGCAGTACTCGTTGCCCTGGTTGCCATTGTTGGTCTGGCTACAATGCATGTGGTAGTGGGATATTTTCCCTGGCAATCGGGTTCGTTTCCCGAGGATGTTTCCTGGAAAATGGTCAGCGCGGCCAGGATGCTGGGGGTGCTCGTCCCGCTTCTGATCATGGTTCAGGTGAGCCTTGTCGTCCGCATCCCTCTCTTCAACGACTTGTTCGGGCTTCCCGGACTGATCCGTGCTCACCGCATCCTGGCCGGGATCATCGTTGTCCTGGCACTTGGCCATTTTTTGCTGATCCTTGTTTCCGGTACCTCTCCGCTGAGTCCGACCTCCCTGGCCGACGTGCCCAGAATCATCGGGGCGCTCGCAGTTATTCTGGTTGTTTGTGGCCAGGGGGTCGCTTTTTTCAGAGAGTCTCTGGGCCTTCCCTACCACATCTGGTCCAGGCTCCATGGTCCGGTCATGATCCTGGCCACGGTCGTGATTTACGCGCATCTTTTCACGGTAGGCTATGCCTTTACGTCCTGGTCGGCGCGTTTGTTCATGATTGTGTTCATGGGAGGAACCTTTGGTGCGATCATCTGGGGCAAGCTCGTCCGACCGTTTCTGATCCGCAAACGCACCTGGACCATCCAGTCCGTCGCTCATCCTCATCCCGATGTCGTGGACCTGCACATCATCCCTGAAACCTCCCGCCCATGGTCATACCACGCCGGGCAATTCGCCTTCCTGACCTTTCTCACTCCAGGATTGTCGCGTGAGGCACACCCTTTCACCATTGCCTCGGCACCTTCCTCCACGGGGTGCTTGCGCTTTCTGATCAAACAATGTGGTGATTTTACGACTCGTCTGTCAAAGCTTCGCCCGGCCGATAGGGTTCTCGTGGATGGCCCCTTTGGGGGTTTCTCGCTTTTTTTCCAAAGCGAGAAAAGGTTTCCGCGTTCCCTGGTATTCATAGCCGGAGGAATAGGTATTACTCCCTTCCTGGCCATGCTTGAAGCCCTGTCCCGAGCAAAACATGCTCCGTCCATCCTTTTGGTGTGGAGTGTCCAAAAAAAAGAGGATCTTTTTCTGGCCGAGCAGATCTCGGGATTCAGACAGAGCATCCAGGGACTCGAGACCCATTATTTCGTGACCAGAGATCCCAGTTACCAGGGTAGCACCCAGCGGATGAACACCCGGAGTCTGCGGCCCCTGCTCGAAGAACGGACCGATTCCCGGGTTTTTGTGTGTGGCCCCCCCGGGATGAACAAATCGGTTCTTCGATCCCTCGCCGAACTGGGATTTGACAGGAAACAGGTCATTACCGAGAGGTTTTCCCTTTAGTGCCTTACTCACGAACGTCTCCCATAAAGGTGGAACCGATGGTCATTTCCATGAGCCCCTGGCGCAATTGTTTGACATTTTCCTGCAGGATTCCCACATAGAGACAGCCGATGACCCGGCCCTGGTTATCCATGATGGGCCGGTACTGGGTCAGATACCATGCGTTGACCACATACGCCGTCCCGTAATAGGTTGCACCCGATCGTACGGTCTGTGCCACGGGGCTGCTGCTGGGAATATAGGTTCCTATGGCGCGTTTGCCGTCGTTTTTCAAAATATTGGTGGCCACGCGCAACAGATCGCCCTGGGGATTCATGGTTTGGAAGACGGTACAGGTGGTCCCGGTCAGTGATTTGAGCTTGTCCACGATGGGCGTGGACTGTCCGGGTTCAGCGTTCTGCCCCAGCCACTCGGTTCCCAGGGCCATCTTGGGAAGGGAAACGTTCGTGCGGCTCTTGGTCACCTGGTTTGTGGCCTGCCCAGCCGTGCCTCGGTTGGCGTCCATAGTACCGAACCGTTTCATCCAACCACATGACGGCTAGTGCACTGGTAGCAGAAGGAACAGAACATATTCAATCCAATGTATACGTATCGCAACCTTAAGGAGACAACCATGCAATTCGTGGTCATCGGGCACGACGGCAGGGACGACAAGGCTCCGGATCGGCGGCTGGCCGCCAGGGAGGCCCATTTGGCAACCTTCAGGGAGAACCACGCCAGGGGCGTTTTTCTGTACGCCGTGGCCCTGCTTGATGATGGGGGGACAATGAACGGGTCGATCATTGTCTGCGATTTTGTCTCGGAAGAGGCGCTCAAAAAGGAGTGGCTGGACACGGAGCCCTATGTCCTGGGCAAGGTCTGGGAGACCGTGGAGATACGCAAGGGCATGGTTCCCCCGGTGCTTCTTGGGGAGTGAAATCTTGGCCGGGGGCGATTGGAATCCTTTGGGCCAGTTCCTTGCCCCCATGGACAGCGTGCCGGTTCAGTGGGGTTGATCGCACCTCGTATTTGTTGGGTCATTGCCATAGGCCCATGAGAAATTATGGTAGGATACTTAGATCAAGCAATCCGCTGGAGGTCAGACCATGTATAATACAACCATAGCCCTCAGGGCCTTTTCCTTTTTGCAGCCGGAATTTCGCAAGAAAGGGCTTGCCGCGGATGAAAACCATATCCCCCTGCGCCCGTGTGACACGGTGCGGTCGGTCCTCGGCCGTCTGGGGATCGATCCTGTCCTGGTCGAGGGAAGCTTCATCAACGGTTCGGTCCGCTCCCTGGATACCGTCCTCGAACCGGGAGACAGGGTCGCCCTGGTCCCCCCGGGTACGCCCGGGCCGTATCGTTTCATTCTGGGAATCAGCAACAAGAGGGATGCCTCGCGATAATCTGGTCGCAAGACTTCAGACCGGCGGGGTGTTCCAGCGTGTTCCTTTTGAGGGGGTGGGGCATATCGCGGATACGCGCGGCCTCGTTACCCCACGCTTTACCTTGCCGGTTTGTTGATTCCCAATAAAAACAATAGCTCGTTTGATTTTTTGCCGGATTTTTCTGCACTACCTTTATCTTTTTCTTGGGAGGAATCGATGGTTCCTCCTCCAAAAACGCTTGACTCCCTGTCCTCTGTTGGCTACCTGAGAATTTCATCCTCCACCAGAAAAGTGGGAATTCCATGATCGCCGGTTACGCTACCTTTTTTATGTTTTCCTTTTTTAGCGGCTTTTTTACAAAGTCCGCCGGGAGAGGATGCGTGTAGCGTAGCAGGAACATACCGTACATCCAAACCATGGGCGGACTCAATCGAGCGGATCCATGGTTTTTTTTATGCCTCAAGGGCTGTGGGTTCGTACCCGCGGCCCTTTTTTTGTGCGGTTTCCACGGTCTGGTAAAAATTTTCGCAAGGTGTAGGGTGATGCTGTGTAGCCTTTTTTGCTTCCTGGGGTTCGGTCAAGGGGGCACGGCGCGCCGTGCCCCTAAGGATTAACGGACAGAGAGACGAACACCATGTTGTGTTTCTCACAAGATTACCAACCATCTTTCAACCAAGGAGAGTGTCCCATGTCGCTTCGAACCCATTGCATCACGGCCGTGCTGCTGGCCCTGATTCTTGCGCCGAGTGTTCTTCTGGCCAAATCCGTGTACAAGATCGGGGGGATTTTTTCCTCCACGGGTCGGGCCTCGTTTCTGGGGGATCCCGAGAAAAAGACCATGGAGATGATGGTCGAGCAGATCAATGCCGCCGGTGGGATCGACGGGCATATGCTCGAGGCGGTCATCTACGATTCGGAAGGTGACCCGGCCAAGGCGGTCAGTGCCGTGAACAAGCTGATCCATAAAGACAGGGTCCTGGCCATCATCGGCCCCTCCACCACGCCCACGACCATGGCCGTTGTCAATTTTGTCCAGCGTGCCCGGGTGCCCCTGATCAGCTGCGCCGCCGGGGTCAAGATCACTTCCCCGGTCAAACCCTGGGTGTTCAAGACGGCCCAGAGCGATCTTCTGGCTGTGGCAGCGGTGTACAAGCATCTGCAGGCCAAGGGGATCAAGAAGATCGGCATCATCACCGTGTCCAATTCATTCGGCGAGAGCGGTACGCACCAGCTGGAGAATCAGGCCTCCGAATACGGGCTTACAATCGTCAGGGCCGAGAGCTTCGGGGCCAAGGATACCGACACCACGGCCCAGCTGACCAAGATCAAGTCGGCTGCGCCCCAGGCCATCATCTGCTGGGGGACCAATCCCGGTCCTGCGGTTGTGGCCAGGAACGTCAAACAGCTGAACATCGATATCCCCCTGTACCAGAGTCATGGGGTGGCCTCGCCCACGTTCATCGAACTGGCAGGACAGGCGGCCGAGGGCATTGTGCTGCCTACGGGCAAAATTCTTGTCATTGACCTTCTCGAGGACACCGATCCCCAGAAAAAGGTTCTCATGCAGTACCGCGACGAGTATGCCAAAGCCCATGACGCCCATGTCTCCGGGTTCGGCGGCTACGCCTTTGACGCAATGAATCTCCTGGCCCGGGCCCTCGAGGGGAGCGGCGGGGACAAGAACACGATCCGCGAGGCCCTGGAAAATATGCCCCCCTACATCGGAGCCACGGGCGAATTCAGATTCGCGGCCAAGGACCACAACGGGCTCTCTCCCGCGGCCTTTGTCATGGTCGAGATCGAGAACGGGACCTGGAAATTGATCCCGTAATCTTGTCAGGGTGCAGGTAGGGGCACGGCGCGCCGTGCCCCATTGTCGGATATTTCACCTTTCACACCGGATAGTCCATGCAGGAAATCATCCAGTATCTCTTTTCAGGCATCACCACCGGGGCCATCTATGCGGTCATCGCCGTGGGTATTTCCATGCTCTACAGTTCCACGGAGCTGATCAATTTTGCCCATGGGGAATTCGTCATGCTCGGGGCCATGTCTCTGGTCACCCTGTGGGTCAGGATGGGACTTCCTCTGCCCGTGGCCTTTGTGGGGGCGGTGGCTGTGGGGTGTATTGCCGGGCTGGTTTTCGAGCGGCTGGCCATCAGGACGGCGCGCAGTCCCCAGCCCATTGTGCTGGTCATCATCACGGTGGGGGCGTCCATCTTTCTGCGGGGAACCGGGATGATCGTCTGGGGCAAGGATCCGCACAGTGTCCCCCCGTTTTCCGGGAGCGGATCCATCGAGATCGCCGGGGCTTCCCTGCTTCCCCAGTCCCTGTGGATCGTCATGGCCGCCCTGGTGCTTGCCGGATCCATCCATCTCTTTTTCACCCGAAGTCTTACCGGTAAGGCCATGGTCGCATCGGCGGTCAACCGGAAAGCCGCCTGGCTGACCGGGATTCCCTCGGAAAAAATGGGGGTCCTGGCCTTTGCCCTGAGCACGGGCAGCGGGGCCCTGGCCGGAATCTGCATCGCCCCCATCACCATGAGCAGCTATGACATGGGCACCATCCTGGGACTCAAGGGATTCTGCGCCGCCATGATCGGCGGACTCGGGAGCCTCTGGGGGGCCTTTGCCGGGGGAATCCTGCTGGGCGTGCTCGAATCCCTGGGAGCCGGACTGATCTCGTCCGGGCTCAAGGACGCCATCGCCTTTATCATGCTCCTTCTGATCCTCTATCTGCGTCCCGGAGGTCTGTTTGCGGCCGGGGAAAGCAAACGGTTTTAAACCAAAATCGGCTGAAAAAATGAGTATAAGAGATGGCGTGGTACGAGAATTCTTTGATCACCAGTTCATCAAATTTTAGAGATTGCAGGATTTCAGAAATTTAAGAAATTGAAGATCCGCATATTCACAGCTTGTAATTTCTTAAATATCTAAAATTTCTTAAATTCATAGTTCTAATTTTGAGGATGCATGTGAATATTTACGAGTATAAATCGTTTCCACAGAAAACTACGAATTTCAAAATGTGTTTACTATGAACATCACACGCAACTGCATTGAATACACCCTGTTTCTGGGGGCGATCATCGGATGTTCGGTCCTGGTGGAAAACACCTATTACCTGCAGATCCTGACCTTTATCGGAATCAACACCCTCCTCGCCCTGGGGCTGAACATGCTCATGGGGTATGCGGGCCAGGTTTCCCTGGGGCACGCGGCCTTCTACGGGATCGGGGCCTACACCACGGCCGTTCTATCCGGAACCTACGGGCTTTCTCCCTGGCTGGCCCTGGTCTGCGCGGTGGCCTGTGCCGTGTTCATCGCCTTTGTGGTGGGCATGCCCACCCTGAAGCTGTCGGGCTATTATCTGGGCATGGGCACCCTGGGGTTCGGGATGATCGTGAATATCGCGCTCCGGGAATGGTCATCGGTCACGGGCGGGGCCTCGGGATTCGTGGGCATTCCCGTGCTCGAGGCAGGCCCGGTCTCCTTCATGATGGAGAGCAACTATTTTCTTCTCGTCTGGTCCATCGTGCTCGTGGCGGTCATCCTCTGTCGGCGCATTCTTTCCTCGCGCATGGGCAGGGGGCTTCGGGCCATCCATGACGGGGAAAACGCGGCCCGGGCCGTTGGAGTGAACACCCATGGGCTGAAGCTTCAGATCTTCATGTTCAGTGCGGCTCTGGGTGCTGTGGCCGGATTTCTGTATGCCCATTTCGTTCTGTTTATCAGCCCGGAATCGTTCGGGTTCATGGTTTCGGTAAAGATTGTGACCATGGTGGTCATCGGGGGCATGGCCAGCGTGTGGGGCGCGTTTCTGGGGGCCTCGCTGCTGACCCTGCTGCCCGAGGTTCTGCACGGATTTGCCGAGTACGAGATGATCGTGTTCGGCCTCATCCTCATGGTGGTCATGATCTTCATGCCCCAGGGGCTGACGCGGGGAATCCTGGATCTTTGTACGCGTTCGGGGAGGAAGTCATGACGGATCAGGCGGGTATGCACCACGATGCCGACAACGGCACGCGCCCCCCTTTGCTGGAGGTTCGGTCCCTGACCAAGACCTTCGGCGGGGTAACGGCCCAGGACGATATTTCCTTTTCCATCGATCCGTCCGAGGTCTGCGGGCTCATCGGGCCCAACGGTGCGGGCAAGACCACATTGTTCAACATGATCACCGGGATCTACAAGCCGGACAAAGGGGATGTGATCTTCCGGGGCAGATCCGTGCGTCATCTGGCCGTGCACGATCGTGTCCGGGCCGGAATAGCCCGGACCTTCCAGCATGTTGAGCTTTTCGGGAGCATGACTCTGCTGGAAAACATCCTTGTGGGCATGCATGTGCGCACCAAAAGCGGATTCTGGGGGGCGGTGAGCCGGCTGCCGTGGGTGCTGCGCGAGGAACGTGCGTCACGGGAAAAGGGCATGGCCCTGCTGGAATCCATCGGTCTGACAGAGTACGCGCACCGGTCGGCCGGGGATCTGCCCGTGGGTCGCCAGAAAATGGCCGAGATCGCCCGGGGGCTGGCGTCGGATCCGGCCCTGCTCCTTCTGGATGAACCCGCAGCAGGGCTCAATCCCGTGGAAACCGAGGAACTGGGAGCCGTGATCCGCACGGTCAAGGACCAGGGCGTGACCATGATGCTCGTGGAGCACGACATGGGTCTGGCCATGGCCGTGTCCGACAAGGTGATCGTCCTGGATCGGGGCCGCAAACTGGCCGAGGGCACTCCTCGGGAGGTTCAGGACAACGCGGATGTCCTGGAGGCCTATCTTGGGCGATAACAATCCTGTAAATATTTTGTTCGCGGCAAGGTGTTTTTGTTCGTTTTTTGCTGTCTGTCCTTCAAACCGTAGGGGCACCCCTTGCGGGTGCCCTTTGGCAGGATATTTTGGCGATGCCCCTTTTTTTGCCATTTTGTCGATCAAGGGCACCCGCAAGGGGTGCCCCTACGTGGGTTGTATCTATGGAGATCGGTCCATATCTTCGATGGTCAATCTTGCCGGGAAGGGCGGATATGGAATCCGCCCCTACGGGAATCCGGTGGGTATGATCCATTATGTAATCGTTGTGTATCCGTTTGAATTATTGGGAAATCAAACATGTTGCGAATAAAAAATCT
>NZ_JBUDSQ010000075.1:0-12860 GCF_054921335.1 Desulfoplanes sp.
TTAAGAAATTTAAGAAATTTAAGAAATTTAAGAAATTTAAGAAATTTAAGAAATTTAAGAAATTACAAGCGGTTATCGCCCAGGTCTTCAATTTCTAAAATTTCTGAAATCCTTAAATCTGTAAAATTTACGGGATGACGCTCAAATTTAACGATACATTCCAACCTGTTGCTCCTGTTAAATTTTACCTGAATAGTTACAAAAATTTTTCAAGAACAAGGAGAAGATGGCAATACGTTATGGCATTGGAACACGCACGTGCCGATGGGGATCGCAAAAAACGGTGAACCGGTTGCCGCGTGCGAATCCGACCACGGTGATGCCGTGTCGCTGCGCCTGTTCGATGGCTGCCATGGTCGTTGCGGATCGGCTCACAACCATGGGCAGACCCGCCCGCGTGATCTTGCGCATCAGTGATGCTGTCACCCGCGAGGAGCATAGAAGAATCTTGTCCCCCGGCGGGCAGGTTGCCTGTACGGACCAACCGGCGAGTCGGTCAACACAGTTGTGCCGGGCTATGTCTTCGACAAAACGGGTGAGTGTGCTGGATTTCGGATCGAAAAGGGCCATCCTGTGGAAACACCCGGTGGTTTCCCACAGCCCATCCCGAGCAAAGAACTCTTCCATGGCCCCGAGGATGTCTTTGGAAGAGACGGGGGAAAGCGCGGGGGGAAGGGCCGGAAATTTTCGGGGGCAGGGAGTGAGGTGATACGTGTTCTGGTCGACACCGTCGATGGCCGGAACCTCACCGGACCGGCACCATTCCACGAGAGCGTGTCCACGGGCCAGCTCCTCGGGGTCGTGGGGGAAGGTCCACAATGTCGCTCGGTTGCCGGGCCACACAAGATCAATGCGCGTTTCCCGCGGTACCATGTCCTGTATGGTGTCCCAGGAAGTATCATGAAATTTGAGGCAGGAATGGGTGGCAACGGAGGGGGTGGTCATGGAACAATCCTTTGGAGGTCAGGGCGGTAAGGGGGCGGGCTTGGATATCGTGCTGGTTGTATGGAAAGAGTCCGTAACTATCCAGGTACATTTGCCAAGAATTAAAATCAAAAATTTGAGAAATTATAGGTGGTTAAACCAAAACCGGTTTGGAACCCGGAGTTTTCAAAAGGGTTTGTGGCTAAAATTTCAGGGCAATCAAATCGTAGGTACTCTGTTCAAGGGCAAGTCTTTTATATGTTCTCTGTCCTCTATCCCAAGCCCCCCCCCTTGCGGACCGTCGCTTGGAGCAGAGGTTCGAGAATTTTGCCATAAAAAACAAGAAAATTCTACAACCGATTTGAGCGTAAAACGTAAAGATCTAAAACGTAAGACTGCGGCTTGGCCGCATGAGGTTTATAAGATCCAGAGCCTTCCAAAAATGCACCTGGAGAGGTACGAAGATCCGTTGTGGTGGTGCAGCAGGGAGGGGCACATGGCGGCGAGGAAAGCGTTTTTGTCTTACATGTCAACATAGACACAATAAATTGATATTGTTAGTTTTTTTTGAAAACCTGTTGCGGTAGCAAAACTGATTTGATAGTGAATAGTACCTTTTTAAGGATGAAGCATTGGCTACTGGATGCATATCCATGCGTTGGATATGCCCTGAGAATAACTTGGATTCAGGCTCTGACCTGTAACCAAAGGAGGAGAAATGAAACGAAGAGCGTTCCTCAAGTTTTCGGCGATGGCCGGAACAGTCATGGCGCTGGGCGGCTTGGGCATCAGCCTCAAGCCGACACTCGCCAGGGCGCAGCTTCTGAAACTTCGCTGGGCCAAGGAAACCACGTCCATCTGCTGTTATTGTGCAGTGGGATGTGGTCTTTTGGTCCACACGGCCAAGGACGGCTTGAACCGGGCCATCAACGTCGAGGGAAACCCGGATCATCCCATCAACGAAGGGGCGCTGTGCGCCAAGGGTGCCTCCATCTGGCAGCTCGCGGAAAACGACGTCCGTGCTCTGCAGCCCATGTATAGGGCACCATTCAGTGATAAATGGGAATATGTTTCTTGGGACTGGGCATTGGATCGGATCGCGGATCGGGTCAAAAAAACCAGGGACGCGACCTTCAATCGGAGAAACCGGAAGGGCGAAGAGGTCAACCGGTGCGACGGGATCGCCAATGTGGGGTCCGCCGCCATGGATAACGAGGAGTGCTGGGTGTACCAGTCGCTCCTGAGATCTCTGGGTCTGGTCTGGATTGAGCACCAGGCGCGGATCTGACACAGCGCAACTGTTGCGGCTCTGGCAGAGTCGTTCGGACGCGGTGCAATGACCAACCACTGGATCGATCTCAAGAACAGTGACGTCATTTTGGTAATGGGCAGTAACGCGGCATCAAACCACCCCATCTCCTTTAAATGGGTCAACAAGGCCAAGGAAAACGGGGCCAAACTTATAAACGTCGATCCCCGGTTTACCCAGACATCGACCCAGGCAGACATCTATGCCCCACTGCGTGGCGGTACGGACATCGCCTTCCTGGGCGGGATGATCAAGTATATCCTTGATAACAAATTGTACTTCAAGGACTACATGGTCAACTACACCAATGCTTCATTCATTGTCAGCAAAAAATTCAAATTCGAGGACGGGCTCTTTTCCGGATACCAGGAAAACGATCCCGGGAGTGCCTACCGGGGAACCTACGATAAATCCTACTGGGCCTTTGAGAGGGACAAGGACGGCAACCCCAAGAAAGACACGAGTCTGAGGAATAAGCGGTGTGTGTTCCAGCTCCTCAAGAAACACTATGCAAGATATACGCTCGACAAGGTTGCCGACGTCACCGGAACCCCCAAGGACAAGATCCTCGAGGTCTACAGGACCTATTCGGCAACGGGAACACCGACCAAGTCCGCAACCATCATGTACGCTATGGGCTGGACCCAGCACACTGTGGGTGTCCAGAATATCCGCTCCATGGCCATGATCCAGTTGCTCCTCGGGAATATCGGTGTGGCCGGCGGCGGGGTCAACGCCCTGCGCGGGGAGTCCAACGTCCAGGGGTCCACGGACCATTGCCTCCTCTGGCACATCATCCCCGGCTACCTCAAGGTTCCCAAGTCCAACCTGCCGACCCTCAAGGCGTACAATGACAAGTACACCCCGCATTGCAACGATCCCAAGAGTGCCAATTGGTGGCAGAACTATCCCAAGTACTC
This sequence comes from Desulfoplanes sp., assembly GCF_054921335.1. NCBI lineage: Bacteria > Pseudomonadati > Thermodesulfobacteriota > Desulfovibrionia > Desulfovibrionales > Desulfoplanaceae > Desulfoplanes > Desulfoplanes sp. The sequence continues at coordinate 3,154 of NZ_JBUDSQ010000075.1, forward strand.
GGTCAGCCTGCTCCGGGCCATGTATCCCGCGACCGACCAGGACGTCTCGTATAAATGGTTGCCCAAGGCCGATTCCGGGAAGACCTACACCTGGCTGCAGATGTTTGATGCCATGGACAAGGAAGAATTCCGCGGCTTTTTCGCCTGGGGACAGAATCCAGCATGTAGCGGTGCCAATTCCAACAAGACCAGACAGGCCATGACCAAGCTGGACTGGATGGTCAACGTGAATATCTTCGACAACGAGACCGGTTCATTCTGGCGCGGACCGGGCATGAAACCCAAGGAGATCAAGACCGAGGTCTTTTTCCTGCCCTGCTGTACCTCCATTGAAAAGGAAGGTTCCATCACCAACTCAGGCCGGTGGATGCAGTGGCGCAAGGCCGGTCCAAAACCCATGGGGTTGAGCAAATCCGATGGCCATATCATTTGTGAGCTGGCCCAGAAGATCAAGGACAAGTATCTGGCGGAGGGCGGCGCCTATGCCGGACCCATCCTGAATTTGGATATCAAAACCTGGCAGGACCACCACGGGTTCAGTGCCGAAAATACGGCCAAGCTGATCAACGGGTATTTTCTCAAGGATACCGTGGTCAAGGGCAAGACCTTTAAGAAGGGTGCCCTGGTTCCCAGTTTCGCCTATCTCCAGGACGACGGTTCCACCAATTCCGGGAACTGGCTGTATTGTAATTCGTTCACGGAAAAGGGGAATATGGCCGCGCGGATGGACAAGACCCAGACTCCCATGCAGGCCAAGATCGGTCTGTATCCTCAGTGGTCCTGGTGCTGGCCCGTGAACCGAAGGATCATCTACAACCGTGCCTCCGTGGATCTGAAGGGCAATCCCTATGCGCCTGAGAAAGCGGTTATCGAGTGGAACGGCAAGAAGTGGGAAGGAGACGTGCCTGACGGCGGCTGGGCCCCGGGGAGCAAGTACGCGTTCATCATGCGCAAGGAAGGGTTTGGACAGATCTTCGGACCCGGACGCGCCGATGGGCCTTTCCCGGAGCATTACGAGCCCATGGAATGCCCCGTGGACAAGAATCCCTTCTCCAAACGTCTCCGTAGTCCGGTTGCCCTGCATTTCGACAACGAGGACAAGGCCGTTTGCGATCCCAGATACCCCTTTGTGTGCAGCACCTACCGGGTCACCGAACATTGGCAGACCGGCCTGATGACCAGACATACCCCCTGGCTCCTCGAGGCCCAGCCCCAGATGTTCTGTGAAATGAGTAAGGAGCTGGCCAAGTTGCGCGGGATCGGGAATGGGGAAAAGGTCATTCTCGAGAGCGTGCGCGGTAAATTGTGGGCCGTGGCTATCGTCACTGCCCGGTTCAAACCCTTCAAGGTCATGGGGAACACGGTCCACCAGGTCGGTGTCCCGTGGCATTTCGGTTGGCAGTTCCCGGAGGATGGGAGCGGAGGCGACGCCGCTAACCTGCTCACCCCGGCCGTAGGCGATCCCAACACCGGAATCCCGGAAACCAAGGCGTTCATGGTCAATGTACGCAAAGCAAAGGAGGGTGAGATCAATGCCTAAAGCATTTCTTGTAGACCTCTCTCGGTGCACGGCGTGTCGGGGTTGCCAGGTTGCTTGCAAACAGTGGCACAAACTCCCGGCAGAAAAAACGAAGAATGTGGGCAGTTACCAGAATCCCCAGGATCTGTCCTTTGTCACCTATAAATTGGTCCGGTACACGGAAAAGGAGACCACGGAAGGGGTGAAATGGCTCTTTTTCCCCGAGCAGTGCCGCCATTGTATCGATCCGCCCTGTAAGTCCATGGCCGATGATTATGACGAGCGGGCGGTCATCAAGGACCCGGATACCGGTGCGGTCATCTTTACCGACTACACCAAGAAGATCGATGACCTGGAACCCGAAGACCTTTGCCCGTACAACATCCCCCGGCGTGATCCCATAACCGGCGTCTGGAGTAAGTGCGATATGTGCCTCGATCGGGTCGAGAACGGTCTTCTCCCCGCGTGTGTCCAGGCCTGTCCGACCGGAGCGATGAATTTCGGCGAACGCGGCGATATGCTCAAGCTTGCTGAAAAGCGTCTGGCCGAACTCAAAAAGGACTATCCCGATGCCCAGCTCCTTGACCCGGACTATGTCGGGACGATCTATCTCTCGGTCTATCCGCCGTCCTGGTACTATGATTTTGCCGTGGCCTCGGCCGACTATCCCAAAACAATGAACAGGGCCCAGGCCCTGGCCAAAGTCTTCCCGGTCCTCAAACGACGGGTTGGATAAACACCCTCCCCTTGTATTGGGCCGCCCCTCTGGGGGCGGCCCTTTTTCAGAAGACGGAAGACAGAGAACAATACGCTGATTGCTGGGGCACCCCTTGTGGGTGCTCTTTTTTTTGAGCAGTGGCCGTTCGGTTATTCCGGGGGGATTGCGGCGAGCACATCCGCGAGGATGCGCCCGGAGAGCTCCTCCATGGCGAGGCTCATGGCCCTGGCAACCCCGGCCGGGGTTCTGGTCGGGCAGGATTGAGAGGTCCGGTAACAGCGTTGGAAGATGATCCGTTTGCTCACATCGGGTTCGTCTGCCCTGGACAGGGTGATGGTCAGCCCCAGAACGGCCTCCCAGGTGTCAGGGCGGTCGCGTTCGTAGAAATCATCCACACTCCCCGTCAGAATATGGGTTGGAGAGAGTCCTGTTCCGGTTCCGCAGATGGCCAGGAATCTGCCCGAGCGGCTAAAATCGCGGCGGATGAACGAGGTGACCAGGTCGGCGGGGTCGGCATGCCAGCGGTGGTAGGTATATTCGTCCCGCTCATAGGGGGCGTCCCTGAAGACGATACGGAGGCTGTTGTAATCCGGAACGATACTGAACCGGGAGACGTCCAGGACAACCGGTAGGGGGGCGGTCCCGGTCGGGCAGGGGGGATCGTATTCCAGGGTGTAGAAATCGATCTTGGGCGCGGTGTGGCTGGCCCCCAGGCAGCCCGCTGTGCAGAGCAGGAAGATGGACAGGAGAAGCCTCGCGTAGGTGGATGGTTTCATGGTCGTTCCTCGGAAGGGATGGCTGTTCGTGGTTCGATCACCCTGGGTTTGGGAGGATCGCCCATGATCAACCGGGAGGGTTGGTCGTTCAGCTTATCCAAAAGGCGGGTTAATTCCCGGCTGGCTTTTTCGATGTTCTGTATGGTCACCAGGAGGTGTTTCTGCATGCCCTCGAGGTTGTTCTTGCTCCCTGCGACCAGGGACGTGCCCTGGGACAGGAAGGTGGTTGTCTGGGCGACCGCACCGTTCAGGCCGTGGAGGGTCGCGTTGACCGTCGGGCCATTGGTGCGGACAAAGTCGTTCATGCCGGCAAGGAGTGCGGTTGCCCGCTCCAGACTGATACGGGCCTGTTCCATGACCCCCTTGAAGGAACGGCCGGCATCCGAGGCCGAACCCATCATCTCCTCCCATCCGGGATTTTTGGCCAGTGCGTCGATGCTCCGGAGCGTGGTCCGTGCGTCACGTGAAAGATCGGCCAGGGCCAACCCGTCGAGGGACGTATTGAAATGGTCCAGACTCTCCTTGACCCTGTCGGCGATTCCCTTGAGATCGATCTCCAGAAGTTTGTGGTACAGAGTGGACAGGCTGTTCATGACCTGGGTGATGTCCGAAGGGGTCGACGGGATGACCGGATACTCGGTTTTGAACGTGAGCTTGGGGGACTGGCTGGGATTGTTTTCCTGGCGGATGTCCAGGTTGACGAACATGCTTCCGGTGATCCCCACCGCGCTCAATTGGGCCTCGGAGTCTGGTTTGATGACCACCCCCTTGTCGATGTCCATGACCACACGGATGAGGCGGGAATCCTTGGCCACCTGGATCGCTGCGACCCGGCCGATGGGCACCCCGCGGTATTTGACGGGGGAGTCGATATTTAGCCCCTGAACGGATTCGTCAAAGAAGCTGACATAGGTTTTTCCCTTGTCCAAAAACTTGGTCATGCCCAGGGCGATGATGGTCACCACACTCAGGGCGAGTCCGGCGACAACGAAGAGTCCTACGGAAAATTTTGTTCTGGCTGTGGCCATGGGAGTCCTGTTGGGGGAATGCGTAGTGTTCACCACGCTGCTTTTCGTGTATGCGGCCGCCTGGTTCACCGGTCGTCGTCCAGGTCAAGGCCATTTTCTGGCAGTTTGTATGTATGGATAGGACCGAAAAAGACGGCCCTGGTCCACTGCTGTACGGTCGTTTTGTTGTGCGCCCGCTCCCTGCCTGTTTGGGGCCCGTCCGGAGTTGGAGGGCGGATCAGCGGTCCGCTTCCGGTTTCCGGTTGAAAAAATGTTCCACGAACGGATTGTCGCTGTGGTCGCGCAGAAAACGGGGGTCTCCCTCGGCTATGATGGAGGCGGTGGTTTTGTCGAGCATGATCGTCCTGTGGGCAATGGCAAAGATGGACGGGAGTTCGTGGGAGACAATGACCACCGTGGTCCCCAGGGAATCGTTGATTTCCAGGATCAGGTCGTCCAGCTCGGCAGAAGTGATCGGATCGAGCCCGGCCGAGGGCTCGTCCAGAAACAGAATATCCGGGTCCAGGGCCATGGCCCTGGCTATGGCGGCACGTTTATTCATCCCCCCGCTGATCTCCATGGGCAGGTGGTCCTCGAACCCCTGCAGACCGACCTGCCGCAATTTGAGCCGTGCCAGGTCGTACACGGCATCCCCGGGAAGGTCCGTGTATTCGCTGATGGGCAGGGAGACATTCTCCGCCAGGGTCATGGATCCAAGCAGGGCCCCGCCCTGGTACGCAACCCCAAAGGTTTGCAGGATGCGCTGGTACGCTTCCTGATTGGCCGGATCCATGGGGGTCCCTTGGATGAGGATCTCACCCTGCATAGGGGTGTACAGCCCGATAATATGTTTGAGCAGGGTGGATTTTCCGCACCCGCTCCCGCCGAGGATGACAAAGATTTCTCCCCGATTGACCACGAAGCTGGCGGTTTTGAGCAGGATGAGCCGGCCAAAGCCCATGGTCAGGTTGCGCACTTCTATGGCCGGTGTTTCCGTGGTGTGCATTCCCTACCCCCAATACCGTTGTATCACTGCGAGAATGGAGTCGGCCAGGATGATCAGAAATATGGACGTGACCACGGACGAGGTGGTCGCCCGGCCCACGGCGTCGGCCCCACCCCGGACCTGGAATCCCCTGAAACATCCGGTTCCCGCGATGAGCAGGGCGAAAAGCATGGTCTTGAGCATGCTCCAGAGCACATCCCCCACGGAGATGGTATCTATGGTCTGGACCATGTACCCATGGGTGGTCAGATCGAGCATGGTCACCCCAACGACCAGTCCCCCGGCCACGGCAAAGAGATCGGAGAACAGGGTCAACAGGGGCTGGACGATGACCGTGGCCAGAACCCTGGGAAGAACGAGGAAGACCGTTGTGTCGAATCCCATCGTGGTCAGGGCGTCTATTTCCTCGGCAACGCGCATGCTCCCGATTTCCGCGGCAAAGGCCGATCCGGACCGGCCGGCAACGATGATTGCGGTCATGATTGGCCCGAGTTCCCTGACCATGGAGAGACTGACCAGGGATGCCACATAGATGTTCGCCCCGAATTGTTCCAGCTGCACCGCGGACATGAAGGCCATGATCAGACCAAGGAGAAAGCTGATCAATCCGACAATGGGCAGGGCGTCCGCACCGACCCTTTGCATGTGGGTAAGGGTGTCATCGCCGCGCAACCGGCAGGGGGTGCGGAGGATAAAGGCCAGGGAGAGGAGCACGTCACCGACAAAGGAGAGCATGTCCCGAGAATTGGCAAGCACATGGATGGTTTTCGCCCCCAGTCGCTCGATCCAGCCGATCCTTTTCCGTCCTTTCTCTTCTCCCGAAGGGGACGCGGCCCCGTCCTCGACCATGGACACGGAGCGGTGGGCATGCTCGGGGACATTTTCAAAGACCAAGGATCCACCGGTCCGTTTGGCGAGCTGCATGAGAACCAGGGCCCCGAAGTCATCCACGAGGGTGACCCCCCGCATGTCCACACGGATGGGCACGTTTGGGGGGGAGGTTGGGTGGTGAGCGATGGTCCGCACGAGACCTGGGCTGGTGGTACGGTCCAGCGGTCCGGTCAACGTCACTTTTGGCACTCCTTCATGGGTGGCGAAAGTGATTGGTGCGCAGGAGGGTTCGGGTGCAGAGGGCATGGTGGGTATGGACAAAGGGGCAAGAGTGGATATCGGATGCACAGCAATGGTGTGGAATATGGGAAAAACACATACATGAGTATGGTTGTGGCGTCTAGCGTGTCTGTTATTCGGGACCATGGACCATGGAACGCTTGCGCTTGGCCCCCTTCTTCTATAGATCCGGGGGATGGAAACAACACGGGCAGCCGCCCAAGGAATGTCAATGAAACGTTTGTATGCGAAATGTACGGTGATTTTTATGCTTGTTGCTCTGGCCACGGCCTCTGTGTCTTGGGCCGGTGCCGAGGACTCGAACACCGACCCGGTCCGGCTGGACCATGCCCTCCAAACCATGTTCGACCAGGTCGGGCCGACACCTCCCCCGTTTGTCGGCGGGAAGGATGTTGACCTGCTCATTGATATCGTCAGGTCGAGCACATCTGGAACAGAGCTCGAGCTGCCGGACAGGAAGCGCATGTCTTCGGCGTACTACCCTTTTGATGTCCGGATCTCCCTGCAACGCTTGCTCGAGTTTGGGTACAATCCGGATCTGCCGACCTATCTGGTGGCACCGAATACCGTTCGGAAGGGACAGTGGACGCTGGTCGATGGCCAGGAGCAACCCCTGCCCCGGCTGTGGACGAGATTGGGGAACCTTGGAGACCCCGTGGTCGTCCGCGGGGTAGAACACGAGGAAATCACCCCGGATATTTTTTCCGGCGGCTACTATAGCTATGATATGGACAGGGCCCTGATCCTCCTCGCCCGGGAAGGTGCACCGGTCCTCATCTCCGTGACCAACCAGCAGAAAGAATCCGATGTCGGCAAAAAAGGGGCCGTTGTCGGCAAGGACTCCCAATGGAATTATCTGTACTCGGGTGTTGACGGGTTGACCAAGGGGGGGCTTGGCTGGGTCGATTCATACATGTATGCGGCCATGTCCGTGACCGTTTTTTGTCAGGTCCGGACTCCGCAGGGCCCGGTGCTCAAGGCCGGGGTTTTCAAATGGATCAGGGCCGGTTGGGCAGGGATCAACATGGTCAGAACCCACCACATCAAGGACGGATGCCGTCGCTTTGCCTCGGCCATGAAGGAGATCCTTGAAACCCCGGGACTCCCGGACAAGGACCGGGTCGCCGAGCATGTCGATGTGTGCAGGAATTTGACCCCGGGGGAGCTCAGGGAGCTTGTTGGACCGTATATCGAGTACATCAAGGAAACCAATGACCCGGTAGTCGAGAAGAATCCTTTCAAGAGCCAGCTGGATTCCGGAGAATATCTGGCGACCATGCCCAAGGAGGATATGGTCAAGGTCCTTGTCCAGGGGTATCTCAAGGAAATCCTCGGACGGAAAAGCGTGATCGATACGGCCTCGTGCGAGCGGTTGCTCCGGAAACGGACGGCCTCGGCCAAATAATTCCGGCGCGTGGTGGCTGTGTGAAAAATACGGGAGTTCTGGTTGCGGACCAGGCTCCCTTTTTTTATGCATGGGCATAGTGACCATGGGCGGATTGCACCCTGGGGGGCATTGTGTAAGAAATGGTAGGAGACCAAAAGTGGCACGTTCCCAGGAGAAGATATTGGTGCACTCGATGGTGCCGCGCTGAATAGTTGGCAACAACAACCCAAATGAGTGTGATCGGCCATGGCGAGCAAGGAAAATGATATGCATGTACCTTCAGTCAAAAAGTCCTACGACTCACCGGCTTTGAAGCCCGGTTTTCTGGTTGCACGGTTCCCAAGCTTCTTTTTTTATGTTCGGGATCTGGTCCAGATCGGCAGAGCTTTTTTCCTCATTAAGCAGCGTTCCTTCACTCCGGAAAAATTCATGAGCTGCAGCCACGGCATCGTCCGTGCGCTTGAATCTGTTGGGTGCCGGATTGTCGTTGAAAACGCCGCGGCCCTGGATAGGGCGGACGGCCCGTGTGTGGTCGTGGCCAACCATATGAGCACTCTGGAGACCTTTGTTCTGCCATGGATCGTTCTCCAACACACGAGGATGACCTTTGTGGTCAAGAAAGGATTACTCAAGATCCCTTTTTTCGGCACGGTCACGGCCGGATGGGATCCCATAGCAGTGGGCCGGAAGAATCCCAGAGAGGATCTCAAATGCGTGCTCGAACAGGGGCAGAAGCGGCTCGCCTCGGGGAGATCGGTCATCGTTTTTCCCCAGAGCACCCGAATGATCGTTTTTGACCCGGCCCGGTTCAACACCATAGGCGTCAAGCTCGCCAAACGAGCCAAGGTTCCGGTCGTCCCCCTGGCCCTGAAGACGGATGCCTGGGGTAACGGCAAATGGATCAAGGATTTCGGTCCCATAGATCCAAACAAGGAAATCCGGTTCTGCTTTGGTGAACCCATGGGTATCACGGGCAACGGCAAGGAACAGCATGAGCGATGCGTGGAGTTTGTCCGGGAAAAACTTGAGGAGTGGGGGCAGTAGGGAAAAGGTGGAAGAAACGGGGGAGTGAGTTATTTATGGTATGGATGAGTACATCGAGCCTGTTTCCTTCCTGGGAACGCCGAGCGTCTGCTCGGCACTGCGTTTACTGCATGGCAGGAACAAGGGCAGATGATGCCGGCCAGACTGTAGGAAGCTGTACCCTTTTGTTGTTGCTCGAAAGGCCGAGCAGACGCTCGGCGTTCCCGGGGAAAAATCCGTTTGGAAGGCCGGTTATCGTGCCGAATCAATGATACTTGGCAGGAAGAGGCAGGCCCCCGGAATCCAACAAGAGCCTAAATTTATGGGAAATGTAACGGCCCGTTTTTTGTCAGTCGCGAAATGGGGGTGTCCCCGGATGACATCGTTTGATCAGAGCATTCCAATCGTCTGGAGGGTTCCCTTGATCGAGCATCTTGGTGAAGACTGCATACGGATCTGATTTGCTTCCCTGTTTGCGGAGAGAGTTCGCATCGTTGATCCACGCATAGACTATAATCTTCGATCGTGAATCGAATCTGAAAAAGAGCCTGAATCGTCTTCCAATTTTCGCACGCCGCCAGTGGCGGTAGGTTGTGCCCATGGTGTTGCCCTGACGAAAACGATCATTGTTCGGATCTTCCGGGATTACCTCCAGAACAAGGTGGGATATGGCCGTGTAGAGTTTATAGTTTGCATTCGTCTCCAAATCATTCGGCCTTTTTTGTTTGATGCGCTGGATGGTTTGTTGGAGATTGTGTATCTGATCTTTGATTCCGTCATGGAAGAGCAAGGTCCAGCCATGTCGTTGCATCAGAGATCGACCTCGCCTTCGATTTCAGCATCCAGATCAACAGGCACATTGAGCAGAGCAAGCATTGATTCTTGCAAGGGCTTCGGCAATTCGTCGATATGTTTTCCTTGTCGCAGGTCTTGTTCGATCAGGCCGAGAAACTTGGCAATGGCAGGATCTTCGTGCTCATCGGGCTGAAGGCGGCGTACGACAATTTCTTCCCCTTGAAGTTCAAAACTGAGTTTATTCCCGCTGGTGACCCCAAGGGCGGACCGGATCGATTTGGGGAGAGTGATTTGTCCTTTTGAGGTAACCGTTGCGGTTTCTCGAATAGGCATCATGTGAACCTC
>NZ_JBUDSQ010000076.1:0-12853 GCF_054921335.1 Desulfoplanes sp.
TCTTTTTCTCGTGAAGTTTTGGCTTTCGGGATCATTACACAATTTTCCAGGATCATAGCTCCAAAGTACTGTATGACACAAGAGGAAAGTTCGGATGATCGGGAAGGTACGGCGTTAAACACAACGAACAGACGTTACATGCTGTCAGGGATTTTTGCATGCTGTGGGTCGCAGAACGCCAAAAGGCCGACTTTGATAGTCGGCCTTTTGGCGTTGGTCGGGCTGTGTCCGGAAATTCACCGGGGGCAGACGTTACCCCAACATGTTGACGTACTCCTGCAACCCCAGTTCCATGCTCCTGCCCTGGAGGGCATATGCTGCCAGAGGTGGCGCGTAGCTCAGAAAATTGTATCTGACCAGGTCTCCCAGTTCCTTTCTGAGTTCGGGCTCTGTCCAGGTATGGCAGGTCACGAGTTCATTGAGGTCACGCAGCTTGAATGACGGTTTGGTCGGAATGATCGAGGCAATCGTTTTCCAGAGCTTCTGCTGGCGGGTATCCAATCCGACCCGATCCTCGAAGACGTTTGCCTGGGTCATGAGGCACGTTTGCATAAGTGCATAGATTGCCTGTCCCGGATTCCGGATTTCCTTCACCCTTCCCGTTGTGTGGGCACCGCAAAAACGCACAAAGCCCCGGTTCCGGCCGGGGCTTTGTGCGTTCGATTCGCAGAACATGGAGGTTATACGTGTACTGCAAAATTTTATATAACAATCCATCAGGCAGAAGGCATGTTTTTCCCCTCCCCTTCCGCCACCAGGACGCAGAGCAGATCAGCCGCTATTCCCCAGAAGGGATACGTACATTTTTCATGCACATCCCGGGCAAACAGGGGGGCGTAGGCTGCAAGGTGGTTCTCAAGCCACGCATAATCCTTGCGTACCCTTGTCAGGGTCTCCTCATCGCCGGCTTCAGTGGCGGCGTGTTCCGTGATACATAAAAAATGCATGAACTCCAGCTCCACGCTGAGATGATCCGACAACTCAGTGCCCGGCTCAAGTCCCCAGCTCCTGTAGGTGCATTGCAGATCCGACAGAAATTCCGTGCGCGGTCCGGGGTAGGTATCGGCACCGGCCAGATAGAGGCCGGTATACGCCGGACACGGAGGCTGGGGTTTACCGAGGTCAAAGGTGTTCGTATAGGCCGCCTGTATGGTCTCCAGGGGCTGGGCCCAGAAGGATGCCACGACTTCCTCGGCCGGGCCGCCAAAGAGCCGGTTCATCCCTCCACCTAATTCCGCCGTGTTTTGTCCCATGGTCCGGTCCAGGGCCTGGCCGAGTTCCTGCCACGCCCCTTTCCCGATAATGGCCGCAAATTCCTCCTTGGGGTACCCGAAGGCAAAGGCGAGCATCCTGAAGGCCGTAGCCCGCACAAGGGTGCTATTGTCTGTGTCGATATTCATGAAAAAGCCTCCGTAAGGGGCTGAATAATCCAAGATTGAAATTCTTTCTGTTATCGCAAATAAATGCGGCGCCCGAGATCCTATCTCCGAGCACCGCATTTGATGATGCCTCAGTTGATGGGAATCCCCAGAATATGATCCAATCCCTCCAGATTGGTCTCACCCAGGGCCAGGTATCCGCCGACACTGCCGGCAAGGATCAGAAACAAGGTTCCGGCCACACAGAGGAGCAGAAAATAGGTGGACAGCGGCCTGTTTTTCCAGAGGGCTGGGCCGTGCTTCCAGCGTATATAGTACATCATGAGCAAGGTCTCGAACACGACAACGGCAAAGATGCACTTGATGCGTACCAGGGGGGACAAAAACAGGGCCCGGGTATCGGGGAAATCCCAGAACGGGGTCACAATGGCCACGCAGATCCCCACGATTCCCGCAAAGAGAAGGATATAGAGAGCGCTGTCCATCTGACGGAACAGGTCCTCGCATGTCTCCCTGTTGCGGAGCACGTACAGCACAACGGTCAGGGCGAATAGAATAAGGACCGCGCCCATGCCGATGTGGATGGCCATATTGTGGTAGGCGGTATTGAGTCTGTTCATTTTCCATCCTCCTGTGTTCCGGTAAGAACCCGGTATATCACGTAGAGCACGGCTCCAAGAAGGATCGATCCACCCAGGAAACTCCCGGTCCAGAACCGCAACCCCGCTTCTGTCGTAACCAAGGACGGCGGTCCGGAGAAAATGAGCACACCGAGTACCTTGGACACGAAAATCAGAAGAAAGGGGATAAAAACAATGAGGGATGGCCAGGTCATCCAGAAATTGGGTTTTTTTTGCATATCACACCTCACATGTCCCATGTGGGATATCCGGTTAATATATCCATAAGGGGAGAGGAATGCCCTTTGCGTACGCTGTCTCTCTCCCTGAGAAGAATCGCCATGGCCTTGTGCACATCCGGTCCGAAGAGTTCCACCAGATACTTTTCAGGAATCCGGGTGGTGTCTCCGGCCGGCTTTTCCGTACCGTTCTCTGCAGCGGACAGGGCCGGGGGGATATAATAGATGTTGGGTTTGGTTCCATATTCCGGGTGCAGGGGGAGCGCCACCTTGTGCTCGACCACCAGCTGATGCACCTTGCTTGTTTTGTCGTAAAGATCCCCGGAAAAAATCGCCTTGGCCGTGCATACCGACGCACAGATCGGGGCCTTTCCCTCTTCCAGACGTGGAAAACAAAAATGACATTTTTCCGCGCTGTTCAGGACCTTGTTCCAGAAAATCCTCTTGTAGGGACAGGCCAGGATGCAGGCCTTGTGTCCCTTGCACAGGTCCTGGTTGATGATCACGATCCCGTCGTCGCGTTTGTAGATGGCCTTGTTGGGACAGGCCTTCACGCAGGCGGGGTCGGTGCAGTGCATGCATGCAAGATGCATGTGAAAAAACCAGGTATTGTCCGGATTTGTTCCCTCGCCCACATCCCCGTACCAGTTGGGACCAAAAGAGAGTTTCTCGTCCGGGAGTATCCTGACTTCATCCGTGCCGTCACCCGTCTGCAGGTTTGCGAACTCCAGATTGACCACGTCACCATAATCGCTTGCAAGGGGCATGCATCCCTTTGCGGTCGTCTCTTCCCAGTTTTTGGGAAATCCCGGGCCCGGGCGGGTCTCAACCATGGCCCACCACATGTGGTCGGCCCCGTCACGGTTGGTCCACCACATCTTGCATGCTGTGCTGCACTCCTGGCAGCCCAGGCATTTGTTCAGATCGACCACCTTGGCCCATTGCCGTTTTGTTTGCTGTATATCACCGGCCACTAGATCCTCCTTACTTCAACAGTGGTATCACATTCGTTCCCGCAAACCCCCCAGAGATTCCATGCAAAATGGAGATGATAATCCGGGGCTCCGTCCTCTTCGGGATATCTGCATGCCGTGGTGGGATTCGGTCGGACCGGGGTCACCTTGTTGAAATAGCCTTGCAGATACTGGAATTTTTCCCAGGCATGATCGATGCGCAGCTCGTAGCGACCGATCCCGGGAAGGACCATGGCCTTGCACACGAATTTACCGTAATCATTATACACTTCCACGGTATCCCCGTCACCGATTTTGCGTTCACGGGCATCGATAGTATTGATCATGACCACGGGTTCACCGCGCTGGAGCTGGAGCAGCATCTCCACCTCGGAAAAGGTACTGTGCGTCTTGTACCGCCCGTGGGGGGTGTTGAGCTTGAGCACCCCGGGCTTGCCGTCGATCATGTCGGCCTCGGGGACCTTCCATACGGGCAGGGTCTCACCCAGGGTGATGTAGGTGGAATGATCGATGTAGAACTGCTGACGCCCGGTCAGGGTCTTGCCCGTCTTTGCCGGCAGCATGCAGGGATATTTGCTGATGACCAGTTCCGACTTGTATTTTCCGCCCCCCGGCCAGGGCAGCTTGCGCTTTACATTCTCCCGGAAGGGATTGTGGGGACGCTGGGGCTGCAGCGCGGGAAAGGGGATGGGTCCCTTTTTGGCAAGCTCGATGAGCCCGGCCGCATAGGCTTCCTTGTCTCCCGTTCGGGCCATTTCCTTGATAAGCCTGTACAGATCGGGCCCAAAGGCATCCCGGTTCTGTTCATATTTTTTCATGTCCGGGTAAAGGATCGGACTATTGCGTACAATGAAGTGGGCCACCTTTTCGGGGCTGTCCATGGCACCGTCACCCTGGCCCTTGTAATGGGGATTTTCCCGTCCCTCTTTATCCACAAAGAGGTCATAGAGCGTGGTATAATCCCGCACCGTATTCTGGGTGGTATCCTTCCAGGTACCGTCCCATATCCCTTGCGCCTTCATCTTCCGGGCCTTGTCCTGGATACGCAGGGCAATGAGCCGCATGATGGTGAAGTCGTGCTTGGACTCGAACGCCGGGCTGACCGCTGCCTGCTGGAGCTGGAAATAGGGATGCATGGGCGTGGAAGTCACATCCAGCTTTTCATACCAGGAGGCTGCCGGCAGAACCACATCCGAGTAGAGGGCCGTGCTGCACATCCTGAAATCCAGGGTGGTCACGAATTCGAGTTTTTTATCGTCCTTGAACCAGTCGAGAACCTTGTACCCGCCCTTGGCGTTGTTCAGGAAATTACCCCGCCAGATGAGCATGGCCCGGGGCTTTCCCGGGGATTTGGGGTACACGGGCATGACCTTGTCACGCAGGGATTTGATAATCAGAAACTGACGGTATCCCATGACGTTTTCAGGATCGGCGCTCACAGGACTGCCGTCCGGAAGCTCGGTGAGGGACCCGGCCTCGATATTTTTGATCATGGTCGGCCAATCCTGTTTGAGCCGCCACAATTCCTTGTCGTAGTGGGCCCAGACAAACAATGTCCCGTTGGTGCATTTGGCCTTGCCCAGGGGAACGTACTTGCCCATTCCCTTGAGCCAGACCTTGTACTGCCCGGTATACTGTTGGAATCCGCCCCCGTTGACGCCGACGTTTCCGGTGATGGCCATGAGCAGGATCATGACCCGGTTGTTTAGGTCGTTGTGGTACCAGTGGTTGATGCCACCGCCCTCGATGATGTTTACGGGATGAGTGGTGCCGATATCATGGGCAAGATCGGCTATAACCTTTTTGTCCACATGGGTAACCTCGGACACCTTGTCTAGGGTGTATTCGTTGTCCAGCATGCGGTTTAGTCTGAGCCAGGCGGTTTCCACCTCCACCTCTTCTCCTGACGCCAGACGAACGCTTCCGGAGAAATCGAGATCGGGCCGGATGCCTACAGCCTCCCAGTCCAGGGTGTCCCGGTCATCGCCCATGGTTCCCGGGGCCACAGCCGGTGCGCCCTGTCTTTTATCCCAGACATAGAGACGGTATGCGCTCCCGCCCTCCTGCATCTCTTTCTGGCGCAAAAAGGTCTGCGTGTCCTTGCGGATCAGAAATGGGAGATCGGTATAGGTTTCTATGTACGGGACATCATGGTTTCCATGGGCAATGATCTCCCGTATGACGGCCAGGGCAAGGGCCCCGTCGGTTCCGCGCAGGGGACAGATGGCGGTGTCGGCGATCTTTCCCGTTGCATTGTAATCGGTCAGGATGGAGACGACCTTGCAGCCACGGTATTTAGCCTCGGTCACGAAGTGGGCTGCGGCCATGCGCGATTCGGCCACATTGGCACCCCAGAGGAGCAACAGCTTGGAATTGACCCAGTCCCATTCCTCGCATTCCTCGGTCTGGGCCCCCCAGGTCTCGGGTTCACCTGCGGGCAGGTCGCAATACCAATCATAAAACGATAGGGGCCCGGTCGCTCCCATGATGCGTCCCAAGCGATACCCGCATCCGGCGGAGATGTAGTTGTAGGAAGGGATGGGCGAAAAGATCGCCAGGGCCTCGGGGCCGTCCTCCCTGATGATCTCAAGCCATTTGTCGGCGATGAGATCGATGGCCTCGTCCCAGGAGGCGCGTTTGAATTGCCCCGATCCCCTGGGCCCGGTCCGGATGAGCGGGGTCTTTACCCGGGTGGGGCCATAGATGTACTGTGGGTAGGTCCCGCCGCGCACACACCCCCGGGGAGAATAAGCGTTCTTTGCCACGGGATCGTACATGCCATAGTCCGCGGCCGGTTCGGTCCTAACCAGGGTATCTCCTTTTACATAGGCATCCCAACCGCAGGCCTGGGTACAATTACCGGCACAGGTCGAACGGACTACCTTGTCGTAATTGACCATCCCCCGGTAAAAATTTGCAGCCCTGGCATCGGCCGTTGCCCTCAGCTGTTCGGAGAGAAAGGCATCTTTTCCCAGCAACGATGTCAAACCGGAACCCGCCAGAGCGACAACTCCCGTGATACCAAATTTTAGAAAACTTCGTCGATCAATAGCCACTATGTCCTCCTCGCATGTCTTGAAGATCGTTCATCCCATGATCCTCCGGATGCAGGCCGCGCATCAAAACCGGGAATGACCGCAGTCGGCAAATTTCATGAACATACCTCATTAAAGAGACGGACCGTCTCCCGTTATTTGAAAAATAAAGCATATCATATGCCAAAAATAATCTCTTTTTTTTCGACGGGTTATTTGTTATGTATCCATAGACACAGATAATCTTTTGGCCACCTGTCTGCATATGCGGACAGGTGTCATCGATACACGACAGGAGCCATCCATGCCGATGGAAAAACGCAAAAAACCCCGGCCAGGGCCGGGGTTTTTTGCGTTGCGATTGTGTACGGCAGAGAAACCTTTTTCGATGCGTAGGTTCGTTTTTTTGTCGATCTAGAGAGGTCCTGTACTGGCCACGGAACTCAACTTTTCAATAGAGTTGGTGTCCACGCGGTAGTTGTAGATATTCTTCATGTCCTTGAAAACCTGGAAGATCTGGAAGAAGCCGTGCCAGTGGGCATAATCGGGACCATTCATGGCCGAACCCTGGCGGGCCCTTCGGCCGGTGTGGTGCCAGAGGTAGTACATGAGTTCCTGGTACCCGTCATCCCACGGATCTTTCTTGAGCAACCCCTTCTCTGCCAGCTGCTTTTTCATGGCAACGGCCTTGTCCCAATAGAGGTTGTAGAGGGCCACGGAATCATCGAGCATATCGCGCTGAATATTCGTATGCAGGGTGCTGTGACAGCTTGTGCAGACCTTGCGCATGAGCTTGTCACCCTTTTCACCGTCACCACGTTCGCCACTGCGGATGACGGACTTCTTGTGCATCAGGTCCCATTTCAGACGTTCGTTGATGTTATGTGTACTCTCCAGCTCACCGATGCCGCTCATATGACAGACGGCGCAAGTGGGCGTCTTGTAATCGCCCGGTTCCCAGGTATCGGGGGCGGATTCCCATTCCCAATCTTCACCCTGGGCATTGTAGATCTGACCGTGTTTGCTCTCTTCATAGATCTCGATATCCGGATGGTCCGGACCCAGATGACAGGAGGCGCAGGCTTCGGGCTTTCTGGCCTCGGCCACGGAAAACTGGTGTCTGGTGTGGCAGACGGTGCATGTCCCTATGGAACCGTCGGGATACCGTGTACCCACACCCGCAGGCCAAGTATTCTTGATGGGCTTGTTATCGGTACCCAACTCCACCTTGCTTCCGTGACACATCTGGCAACCAGATGCCCGTGCAGCATAGTTCATACCGGTGTCCGGTTCGACACCCAGTTCACCTGCTCCCTCATAATAGTACATGAGCTTGAGCATAGCCTTGCTCTCGATGGTCGGCACCCCTGCCAACCTGGCGTGTCCGCTCTTTAAAAAACTATCCACTTCCCGTGGATGACAGCGAGAACAGGTTTTCGAAGAGACCATTGGAGAGGTGTAGACCTTCGTCCCTCTTACTCCTTCACACTGACTGGCCATGGGTGAATCCTTTTCCACCACGTGACAATCATAGCATGAAACCGTGGCATGCGCCATTTTGCCGTTCTTCCAGTTTTCAACGATACCGGGTGTCTTCTTTGCATGACACTCGATACAATTTTTGGCGTCCTCGGAGTAGCCGCGATGGACCACGAGATCCTTGCGTCCGAGATTGGGGTTGACCAACTTTGCAGCCGCTGCACTACTTTGCGCCGAAACTTGGGGAACCTGCAGTACCAGGACACTCAGCCCCAGAACGAGCCCCAGGGCCATGACCCCGGCCCGGCCTGCACATTTTTTCAATCCGTTCATCATTCGTTCTCCTGCTTTTGGCAGTCAAAAATCCATGGTTCCTTCGAGACAGGCTGACGTTCGCCTAGTTCTCGACCTGACGTGCGACCTTCAAAAAATACTCATTCGCCTCGGAGAGCATGTTCTTGTGCCCCACATGCTCGTGACAATCCACGCAATGCTTGTCTGTGCTCCCATTGAGATACTGACCATGGGCCATGATGCCGCTGGTCCTCATCCCCCTGGGCTGCAGATTCAGATGGCACTGCCTGCATGCATTGTCATACGTGAATTCGCGCCGGAATTTGGCCCGACCCGCCCAATCGTGCGTGGTCGTGTCGATGGTCAGATTCATGTACACATCACGCGATCCTGTCACGCCTTTGGCAACCACATATTCCACAAAGTTGCCGTGGGGCAGATGGCAATCCACGCATTGTGCGGCCACGCCCTGGGGGTTGTTGCCCCCGTGGACCGAATTCCTCCATGCCGTTCTGAAAGGCTTCATGGCATGGCAGGTGACGCAGAACTGGTCCGTGTTGGTGGCCTCCACCATAAAGCCGGAGGCCAGTACGCAGACCAGGGTCAGAATGACCCCTCCGAGAACCCCGAGTCCCAAGGTCTTTTTCATACCACCGGTATGCTTCCTCGATACGGGACTCTTCATCCGTTCCTTCCTTGGGTTTGAATGTTTGCCGACCGGAACCGGGCCCGGTCGGAAGCCTCCTCTGCCGAGGGGGTGTTGACCCCCCAGGACGTATGTCAAACATTGTGCCAAGAAAAAAATCAATTATTTCGGGGAAGGGGGTAGATGGGCGTGAAGGGAAAGTCAGAGATAAAGGACAGGGCATGTCTGGTGGAGATGACAGTAGGGGCGGGCAGTGGTGGGGCAATAGGACATACACGGACCAGTACGGAGGAACACGGGCGACGGAGATTACGGAGGAGGGGTCCACCCGTAGGGGCACGGCACGGCGCGCCGTGCCCTGATTGTGATCATTGAGCATGTGATTGCATTGACCCCCTGATTCGATCCCGCTAGGCAGCGGGGATGTCGGACAAATCATTTGCTGCACCCAGGATCTTTTCGGCCCAGACCCTTGTTTTGGGGGTGTTGTGGTCTGTGTTCATGGCGGCCCTGATTTTTTGGACCGCCTGGCAGGAGAAACAGCATACCATGCTCATGGCCAGGGCTCAGGCCAGGAGTTATTTCGACGAGGTCGTGTATACCCGGGCATGGAATTCGGCCCATGGCGGGGTCTATGTGTTTGAAGGACCGGGCTGTTGTCCCAATCCCTACCTCACGGTTCCTGATGCCCAGATCCGTACGGCTGACGGGCGCTCCCTGGTGAAGATCAATCCGGCCTACATGACCAGACAACTCTCGGATATTGCCCAGGATCGGGGAGGTGTCCGCTTTCGCATGGCCAGTCTGAATCCCCTGCGACCCGGCAACAAGGCCGACGGATGGGAAACCCGGGCCATCGATCATTTCGAAACCGGACGTGCCAAAGACAGCTTCGCACTGGCCACGATCCAAGGACATCCAGTATTCCGGTATATCGCCCCTCTCGAGGCTGAAGAACAATGTCTCCAATGTCATCGGGGGAAGGGGATCCTCCCGGGAACCATCCTGGGCGGCATTTCCGTGTCCTTTGACGCCGCACCGTTTCTGGACGCCTTTTCCAGAAGCGTGGGCACCATCCACGTGGTCTTCTTTCTCATCTGGATCGCCGGGCTCCTGGGCATCCTCACCTCCACCTGGATCATCAGCAAGAAGAACGCTGAGCTCGCCCTGGCCAACAATGCCAAGGCCCTGTTCATGGCCAACATGTGCCACGACATGCGCACACCTCTCGTGGGCATCATGGGCGTGGCCGAACGGCTGCTCAGACGCGGGCCCGCACCGGACGAAAAACGGCTGACCGAACTCGTGGGATCGTCGGCATCCTCTCTGCTGGAAATTGTCAACGACATCACGGACTATTCGCGCCTGGAGCAGATGTCCGTGGCCCTGCGCGCAGAGACATTCGATCTGCATGAGCTTGTCGACCAGGCCCTGGAGATCTTCCGGTTCGAGAGCGAACGAAAGCATGTGGCCTTCGGTTTATTTATGGAAGACAATGTTCCCGCATGGGTCAGAGGCGACGGATTCCGTTTCAAACAAATCCTGACCAATATCGTGGGCAATGCGGTCAAATTCACGGATGCGGGAGCAATCCGGGTGACCATGCGTGCCCGAGACGATGCAACCCGGGGAGAAGGATGCATCATGCTGGAAACCGTGGTCACGGACACGGGGCAGGGAATCGCCCCTGGTCAGGAGGAGGCGATCTTTGGGAGTTTTTTTCAGGGAGACAGTTCCCTGGCCAAGAAACACGTGGGATCGGGCCTTGGGCTGGCCATCTGCCGTAAGCTGGTGGGCATGATGGGCGGGACCATCTCTGCAACGAACACCGAACAGGGCGGAGCCTGTTTCAGGTTCACCGTGGCATTGGAGGTTGCCGAACAACCCGAGTCCGGCACACGAAAGACAACCACGGCCAATCCGGGCCGAAACGCCATGACACCTCCCCAGGTCTCCATCCTCGTTGCCGAGGACAATCCCCTGAATCAGATCTACGTCCGGGAACTTCTGGAAGACGCCGGGCACACGGTCCGGGTGGTGGAAACAGGGATTCTGGCTCTTGAAGCCTTGCAAAAGACATCTTCCGACATGGTATTCATGGACGTGCAGATGCCCGAACTCGACGGTCTCGAGACAACCCGGAGAATCAGAACCGGCACAATCGAAAACGTGCCTGCGGATATCCCCATCATCGGCCTGACAGCCCTGACCCTGGATCAGGACATGAATACCTGCATGAAGGCCGGGATGGACGGCTGCCTGAGCAAACCCGTGAGCGAAACAGCATTGCTGGACACCGTCTCGTCCATCATGGCCGACAGATCTGTCGGCCATGACGAAACCAGCAAACCGGACGAACCGCCCCTCGTGAACCGGGAATCTGCCCTCGAACGTCTTGGCGGCCGTGAGAACCTCTACGCAAAAATGGCGACCACATTCCTTGTAACCGCTCCACAGACCATGGATGAACTGGAATCCGCCTGTGCCCAAAAAAATACTCCCGAAATCCTGCGTCTGGCCCATTCCCTGAAAAACTCGGCTGGGAGTCTCGGCCTGGACGTATTGCAACAATCCGCTCTGGAATTGGAACAGGCTGCCAGAAACGACGACACGCATATGTATGGCCGCCAGATAGCCCTTGTTCGACAAGTTTTCACCCAAACCATCCGAATTCTCGGCCAGGAACCACACTCATGAACGCCATCCTGCTCATTGACGACGAACCTGTGATCCATGACCTCGTGGCCGCAATCGCCCATGAGATGGGCCTGACCTTCAGAGGTGCCGCCACCCTGTCCCAGGGGCTCGAGCTTGCCCAAACATGTTCTTTCGACGCCGTGCTTCTGGATGTGCTCCTTCCCGACGGCAACGGCCTGGAGGAACTCGCACGTCTCAAGGCCTGCCCGGGAAACCCCGAAGTCGTCGTCATCACCGGATATGGAGACTCCGAAGGAGCCCGCCGTGCCCTGGGTGGGGGCAGCTGGCAGTATCTCCAAAAACCCCTCGAGTATGAAAACATCCGTACCACCCTGGAACAGATCCTCGCCCTGCGCAAACATGCCCCGCAGAACAAGGAACACCGGGATATTCGACGGGAGGGGATCGTCGGCCAAAGCCCGGAGATCGAACGTTGCCTGACAACACTTGCCCATGCCGCCAAAGGGCACGTCAATGTCCTTATCTCCGGAGAAACCGGGACCGGCAAGGAACTCTTTGCCAGAGCTGTCCACGCCAACAGCAAACGCGCTCAGGGTCCCTTCGTGGTCCTGGACTGTGCATCCCTGACCCCCAATCTCATTGCCAGCCATCTGTTCGGCCATGTGCGCGGGGCCTTTACCGGAGCCGATCAGGCCCGGGACGGCCTCATCGGCCAGGCCCATCAGGGCACTCTGTTTCTGGACGAGGTGGGCGAATTACCCATGGAAATCCAGGCCACCTTCCTGCGAACCCTGGAAACAGGGATGTACCGGCCGGTAGGAGGAAAAACCGAAAAACACAGTTCCTTCCGGCTGGTGGCAGCCACCAACCGAAACCTGGAAGCCCTTGCCCGGGAAGAACGGTTCCGCAGCGATCTGCTCTACAGGCTGCGCACCGTAGGCATTCACCTGCCTGCCCTACGGGAAAGGAACAAGGACATCGCGGTCTTGTGCGATCATTATCTATCCCGGCTCTGCCGGACCTTTGACATCGATCCCAAACGCATGTCCCAGGATTTCAGGGACACCATGATCCGGTACGAGTGGCCGGGCAATGTCCGCGAGCTGGTCCACGCCCTGGAACGGGCCATTGCCGAAGCAGGCTCCGGGCCGGAATTGTATGCCTGCCATCTTCCCCTGCATATCCGCACGGCCGTGACCGTTCAGACCATGTGTCCGGGCGATGACGGATACAACCAGCCTGACGGCGCGGCATTGCAATCCCTCACTTTTCCTCCCATTGATCAGCCCCTGCCCGGTCTGCGCGAATTCCGGGAGCAGGCCGACATTGTGTATGTCCGGGAACTGCTCAAGCGGACCAACAGGGTCATGACCAGGGCTGCCAAACAGGCCGGGGTTTCCAGAGGATATCTGTATGAGCTGGTCAAGAAGCTGGGGATCGCGGAAGGATGACACACAGCCTGCACAACCCGTCTGGTAGAAGTGGGGACAGGCAAATTATACTAGCCACCCCGGCACCTCCATGCTAAG
>NZ_JBUDSQ010000077.1:0-12588 GCF_054921335.1 Desulfoplanes sp.
TCTAAAATTTCTACAATCTTGCCCCACCCGATTCCCCTCACACATGATTCAGCAGTTTCAGCTCAACAGGATGCGGATGGAGATACCATTGCTCCGCCAAGTACTTCTGTTCATACTTCCGGACATAGTGGTTCAGCAGGGTGATGGGCACAATCAATGGAACATGCCCGTTCTTGTACTGTTCGATAATCCCCAGAAGCTCCTGCTTTTCGTCCGGGGTGAGATCCCGTTTGAAATAGCCCATGATGTGCATGAGCACGTTGACGTTCTTTTTGACCGTTGTCTTGAGACTCAAGGCCCGCGTCAGCATGGTAAAATAGGTCTCGAACAATTCCTCTGTCTCCAGTTCCTTGCCCCCGGCAACCAGCCGCCCCATTTCCGAATATCCCTTGGGGTACTGGGACATGATCATGTATTTGTGGCGGGTATGGAAGTCCACCAGGTTGCCCATGGTTCTGCCCCTATCCAGCATGGTGCGCCACCGCTTCAGAACGAACAACCTGCGGACAAAATTTTCCCTGAGCCCGGAATCGTGCAGCCGGCCATTCTCTTCAACAGGCAGCAGGGGAAAACGGTCCATGAACATGCGGGCGAATATCCCCACCCCTTTGGACACGGGAACCCCCTTGTCGTTGTACACCTTGACCCGTTCCATGCCCGATGACGGCGATTTGGGCATGAAGATGAACCCGCACAGATCGAGGGTTGCCAACCGTTCCAACTCTTTCTTGCCCCAGGTTTGCATCCGCTCGGTATAGTCGATGTTCGTCTTCCTGGTCACCAGCCTGGGAATGCCGGGATCGTTGCCCACCAGCCGCAGGGCCTCGCGGGGGATGGGCATGCCGCAGCCCACCTCGGGACATACCGGAACATACTCCAGATAGGGGCCCAATACATCGGTCAAAAGACGGCTGTGCTTGTGCGAGCCGTCGTACCGGACAGACTCACCCATGAGACAGGCACTCACCCCGACCCTGATTTTTTCACCCATCATGCCCTCCTTCCGGACCTTTTGCAGAGATTTTTGTCTGGATATCCTGTTTATGTGCAAAAGGCCATGGGTTTATGACTCCGCGGGCTCTGTGAGGAGTCGGAACCTGGCACTTGCATTGGCCAACCACACCGGTTTTTCCGGATCCCCCATCCCGGTAACGCCGCGGGAGGGGGGACATGGTTGGCTATGGAACACCCCCCGGCACGGCCTTGATCCGAATCCATTCCATGCGGGTCAAAAGGATGAAAGCGTATTGACCCATCAGGTCCATGGGCGCTATGCTATGTCCACAATTCAATCCTACAACCCCGACCAATGCCCATGAAAAAAACATTTTTGATTGTTCTTGCAGCCCTTTTGGCCACAACATCCATCGTCCTTGCCGAACGGATCGGTTCCGTGGACACGGCCTTCAAATTCCTCGGCCCCGACGACAAGATCGTGGTCGAATCCTTTGACGATCCGGGAGTCGCCGGAGTGACCTGCTACCTGAGCCGGGCCAAGAAAGGCGGGGTTTCCGGAGCCCTCGGCATTGCCGAGGATACCTCCGACGCCTCCATTTCCTGCAGACAGACGGGAAAAATCGTTCTCCCGAAAAAAATCCGCACAGGTAGCAAAAAAGGACGCAAGGTTTTCAGAAAACGGACATCCATCCTGTTCAAGACCATGCAGGTGGTCCGTTTCTATGACCCAAAACGCAACGTCCTCGTCTATCTGACCTACAGTGACAAACTCATTGACGGCTCACCCAAGAACGCCGTTTCCTGCGTACCCATCCGCAATCGGGAATGGGAATAGTGGCCCTTCAACCCTTGTGACAAGGATCTCACCATGCATACCCCCTCCCCACGGTCTCTCTTTTTGTTCTGCCTGGGAATTCTTCTGACCATCTGTCCACAACCGGTTGGTGCCGAGCAACTTTTCACCAAGGGCACGGTCTATGTTCCCGTCTATTCAAATATCTACCACGGCCCCAAGGTCCGGCCTTTCGAGCTCATGTCCATATTGAGCATCAGAAACACCGACCCCAGGGGATCGATCCGCATCGTCCAGGCCAACTACCACGACAGCATGGGCAGATTGATCAAACGGCATGTGGGCAAACACCTGGTCCTTCCCCCCTTGGGATCGGCGGATTTCACGGTCCCGGAGAAGGACAAGACAGGGGGGACCGGGGCCAACTTCATCGTCAAGTGGGAATCTGACGAACCGGTCAACGGACCGATCATACAAGCCCTTATGGTCAGCACACGTTCTTCTCTTGGTATTTCCTTCATCTGCCCTGGAAAACGGATCCGGGTCCCCCAATAAGCGTGGAACGCTCAACCCGCCACGACCCGGTTTCTTCCGCTCTCCTTGGCCCGGTACATGAGTGCGTCGGCCCGGGTGAACAGGGTCTGGAAATCCATTCCCTGGTTTTCCCGATTTTTGGACGTCACTCCTACGCTGATGGAGAAGTGTATCACTTCCCCCTCACCCACAGTGACCCGTTCACATTCGACCGATTGCCGCAACCGCTCGGCCATGGCCACGGCCTGCTCTCTTCCCGTTTCCGGCAAAAGCACGGCAAACTCCTCTCCACCTACCCGCCCGAGGACATCCTGTTCTCGGCAGGCCCTCCGTACACACCGGGCCAGATTTCTCAATACCTGGTCCCCCTTTTCGTGGCCATAGGTGTCGTTGATCCTCTTGAAATGATCAATGTCAAAAAGGATCATGGATAAAGACCGTTCATACCGCCGGGACCGCTCGATTTCCTTTTCCACACAATCGACAAAATAGCGTCTATTGAATAGTCCCGTCAGCCCATCTGTGGTGGCCATGCGAAAAAGGCTCAACTCCGCCTGATGGCTCTTGTACCGTGCCAAGGTCCACATCCATGCCACGAGACCCAAACCGAAAAATATGGCCAGGCCCCCAAGAAGACCAATCAAGGTTTCCTCTCGGCCCAGAACATCAAGAGGAACCCTGGAGACAAGAATCCAATGTTCCGTTTCTTTGATCCGCGGATAAACGGTATCCGGCTCCCCTGTACCGGATGTCGGGGCCATGGTCGTAAAGGTGAACAGGTTGCTTCCATCGACGAATTGCTCTTTGGTCTTGTGCATTACGTGCTCCCACAAGACAGGAAAGCGATCGCGGACATGTCCAAAATTTCCCTTACCAAGGACAAACCCCCATTCATCTTCTGGCGAAGGCCCTATGAGCCAATATCCATCGGCATTTATCAAATAGATATCTCCATCAGTAGACCCGGCGATGCCCTTTACCATCTCGATTAGTTTCTTTCCTAGATAGTTGAGAACCACCACCCCCATCCGCTTGCCCTGCCGGTCATCCACAGGTGTCGAAAAACGGATCATCGGCTTGATCGGCCTCTCCACCCAACCATGCTCGATATTCAAATCGAACCGGGAGACGATGACATCTCCATATTCCGCCCCGATGGCCTTGGTAAAATAAGGACGGGAACTCTTGTCCTGAAGGTCCTTCCTGGCCACTACATAGGATGACATTTCCTCTTTCGACGCTGCATGAGTGTAACCACGGTTCACCCGTACGATCTCGCGCCCGTATTCATCCAGCAGCCGCACCTGGTCATAGGCATGCTTGGCCCGGCTCATAGCGACCAAGAATTCGGTGAATACCGTCCGGCCCACAATCTCGTCCAAAAAATGTGATCGGCCCGAACGTATGACATCGGCAACGAGCAATGCGTCTGAAGCATGGGCGACAAGATCTGTCTGGATGACCCGCCGCTCCTGCTCGATGAGATTACGTTCACGTAGCTTTATCCGCTCGGTACGCATGTATCTTAGGGAACCCAGCCCGACAACGACAAGGAGCATGGCAAAAAGCACGATTGGAATAAAACGGAGTAAAAAATCCCGGAATATATGGAACACACGGGGCTCCATCCTGGAGGTATCTTCGGTCTCACGCATTGACACGCCTTCCTATTTCTGGGATCAAATGGACCTGTTTGTAGGAGAATAGCCATTCCGGCAAAAAACGCTCCGCCTATATAGCATGCACAAAAAACCTCTGCATATCTTGTACGTCCCACCATCTACCCAGGAGGTAACTATGGAGATCACGGCCGAAAGACTGACTGCAAAACTCAAAGACATCCACCCTGAAATCAACAAATATGGCCTGGACATCGGGGTCCGTTTCGACGGGGACAAGCAGGCATGGATAGCCACATTCAGCAAAGGTGACCATACCCTTGAAACACATATGGAAGAAAAGGACGTACAGAGCTGTATGAACAACGTACAATGCGTCTATATCGGTGTCCAGCTCGGACAGTTCATTAGGAACTATTGCGAGGGTGGGGAGGAGTGCAAAATCTGACTCCCAGAGCCCCTCCTTGGTAACAGATAGCCTCCCCGGAAAAGACGAAAAGGGATGCCGGTACCGGCATCCCTTTTCGCGTCATGGGTAGGGCAAACCATGTTCACCCCTCGATCAGCTCAACATAATCCCGCATGATCACCTTGAGACCGAACCCTGGAAAATTGATCTTGTATTTGTCGGGCTGGATCCTCTCGACAATCTTGCCCCGGCCAAAAATCTTGTGCCTACATACGCCCCCCTCCTCCAGTGAACCGGCACCAGTCCCATTCTCTGCGCGTGTCTTTGGTGCAGGTGCAGAATGTTTCCGGCCCGTTTTGACTCCGCTCACTCCGCCGGCGTAGGTCTCTCTGAACTCGGCAACCAGATTCTTGGAAATATCTTCAAGAAAGGGGCAGGGCATAGCCGGCTCGTTGCTTTGATAATAGCGGTTGTATAGGGCGCTCGGCACGAACAGACCAAGATAGTCCCTGGCCCGGGTACAGGCCACATACAATAACCGCCGTTCCTCTTCAAACTCCTCGTCCGAATTCATGGCATGCTTGGAGGGAAACCGCTCCTCGACCAGATTGATAAGGATCACGGCCGACCATTCCAACCCCTTGGCCGAGTGGACCGTGGACAGGATGAGATGATCATGCTCGGTGTCGTCCTTGCCGAGCTGGTCCGGATTATCCAGGGTCAGATCCGCCAAGAAGGTCTCGATATCCTTGTACGGCGAGGCGATCTGGGCCAATTCGTCAAGCCCGGCAATCCGGCGTGGATAATCGTCGGGAAAATTGTGCTCAACCACGGGTTTGTAGTATTCGTATACGGTTTCCAGGGCGGACAACGGGGTTGGTGACCCCGCACGCAGGCTATCGAGGAGCTGCATGACCGTTCTGATAGGTGCGTTCTTCTTACAGGCCTTGTCGATGTTGCCCCGGTCCCCGGCAGCAAGGGCGTGGAACAACCGTTCACAGGTCTTGGGACCGACGCCCTTGATCCCGGAAAAGGCCCTTCTGAACGAAGGCAGATCCAGCGGATTTGCCACCAGTTTGATAAACGCCAGTGCGTCCTTGATATGGGCGGCGTCGGAGAATCTAAGGCCGCCATATTTCTGGAACCGGAGGCCAACCTTGTTCAGCTCCACTTCCAATGCATACGAGTGGTATCCGGCCCGGAACAAAACCGCTATCTCGTGCAGGGGGAATTGCTTTTCCAGCTCGAGGATCTTGGCAACGACCAGCCGGGCCTCGGTCGAATCGCTCAACGGTTTGACCATTTCAGGAAGCGTGGAATCCTCCCGTTCTGAAAAGAGCTTCTTGGCGTATTTTTCCCGGGAACCGGACAGGATGGCGTTGGTCAGGGAGAGGATGGGCTGGACTGACCGATAATTCTGTTCCAGCTTGATCACCGTCGTACCGGGAAAAACAGTGGGAAAATCGAAAATATTCTGGATGTTCGCCCCTCTGAAAGCATAAATGGACTGGGCGTCGTCCCCCACGGCCATGACATTGCCCCGGGTCCCGGCCAGAAGTTTGACCAATCGCGCCTGGACCCGATTGGTGTCCTGGTACTCGTCGACCATGATATACTGGAAGGTCTCGCGTTCCCGCTCGAGTATGTCGGCATGGGCGACCAACAAGTCCTCAAGGACAAAGAGGAGGTCATCGTAGTCAAAGACTTGGTATTCCTTTTTGAGTTCCTGATATCTCCGTCCCAAGCGTAGCAGGTCATCCCCGTAACCACCGAGATGACCGGCATCCTTGCGCAGGATATCCTCCAATGCCATTTCCTTGTTCCTGGCCTGGCTGAGCAACCCGATCACCGTGGATTTCTTGGGAAAGGAGCGATCCCCCTTGGCAATCTCGAGTTCGTCCTTGGCCTGTTTGACCAACCCTTCGGCGTCAGCACGGTCGAGCACGGTAAACCCGTTCTCGTAGCCCAGCAGGTGGGCATATTTGCGGAGCAGGAAAAATGCGAAACTGTGGAACGTCCCCCCGCGTACCGTATGCATGCCCATACCCAGCAGGTCCCCGGCCCGGGCCAACATCTCCTGGGAGGCCTTGCGGGTGAAGGTGAGCAAAAGGATGGAGGTGGGCGGGATACCCTGTTCCACCAGATAGGCAAGGCGGTAGACTATGGTTCGGGTCTTGCCGCTCCCGGCACCGGCAATGACCAGCAAGGGGCCTTCCGTGGAAGTGGCAGCCCGATACTGGGCGGGATTGAGTTCGTTCTTGTAATCAATGGGCATAGAAATTCCGTGGCATAATGCAGGAGTCGGCAATGGGGCTGCAGCCCCCCCTGAGGGTTTCAAAAAGGAATGAATCCCGGAACGGAAAAGGTCCTGAACCGGTAAAAAAAGAAACGTAGACGAGACAGGGTCGATGAGCAAGGTTGAAATCCCGTCCTGGAACCGGAATCTATCCGGGGACCACAAAGGAATCGCTCGGGCTGCTCTGCCGGACCGGCCGACAAAAAAAGACTCCACTTATGCCATGGTTTTTGTTAGACAATCCTTCATCACTTGCCTGCGTCCATCCTCCGGTGTCGGGACCGGGCAAAATCCACTGCGGGAGAGACCGGTTCGATGCGTCATCCCGACGCCGGCCGGGATCTTGAACGCCAAAAATATAGCCAAAACAGCAATACAACGCCAAAACCACGGAGATCCCGGATCAAGCACGTGAATGCCGCGTGTTGGTGCCAAAACACCCGGCTCGGATCCCCGGTTGTCCTTCATCCTCTATTGTCGCATATCCCCATGCCCCTCCCCATCGCCAACCACATCAATGAGTTGTTCACGGATATCCGCTCGCCCAAACTCCTTCCCGGCCTGATCCAGGGGTTCATCATCGGAGCCATTCTGGTCATCGTGGAAATATCCTTTGCCAGCGTGATCTTTTCCGGTCCGTTGTCCTCGTTTGCCACCCGGGCGGCGGGCATGTGCATCTTCGGGGCGGCCGCCATGAGCCTGGTCTCCGGCTTGTTCAGCCCATTCACCACCCTGGTCAGCCTGCCCCAGGATACCCCGGTGGCCATCCTCTCCCTGGCAGCCGGCTCCATCGCCGCAAGCCTGGCGGCCGCTTCTCCTGAAACGCGATTCGCAACGGTCACCGCCATGGTCATGGGTTCGGCCATGGCCACGGCCCTGTTTTTCTGGTGCATCGGACGGTTCAGGCTCTCGAACATCGCCCGGTTCCTGCCCTACCCGGTCATCGGGGGCTTTCTGGCCGGCAGTGGCGCGGCCCTCATGATCGGCAGTTTCGGGGTCATGACCGGGACATCCCTTTCCTGGTCCACGCTCCCCCAATACGTGA
Organism: Desulfoplanes sp.; assembly: GCF_054921335.1. Lineage (NCBI taxonomy): Bacteria > Pseudomonadati > Thermodesulfobacteriota > Desulfovibrionia > Desulfovibrionales > Desulfoplanaceae > Desulfoplanes > Desulfoplanes sp. The sequence goes on from NZ_JBUDSQ010000077.1 coordinate 7,654, forward strand.
CCCCGGATCTCTTCATGCATTGGGGACCGGGCGTGGCCTTTGCAGTGGTCGCCTTCTGTCTCATGCAGCGGACCCCTCATTTCCTGATTCTTCCAGGTTCCTTGCTCGTGGGGTTTGCGGCCTTTTTCCTTCTTGTAGGGATCAGCGATTTGACCATACTCGATCTCCGGGCCAAGGGGTGGCTACTGGCGACCATGCCCTCGGGGCAGATCTGGCCGGGATTCACATTGGAAACCGCCGGAAGCATCCATTGGCCGACCTTCATAGGCCAGATACCCGACATACTGACCGTGGCCCTGCTCGCCCTTGTGGGACTCATTTTGAACATGAACGGCATCGAGCTCGGTGCCCGGCAGGATATCGACCTGGACAAGGAATTGCGCGTGGAATCGGCCGGCAACCTCATCGCTTCACTGGGCGGGGGTTTTGCAGGATACGGAACCCTCTCGCTGAGCATGCTCGGTCCCCGGAGCAACACGGTCACCCGGATCATTCCCATCACCGCATCACTGGTATGCATGGGCGTACTTTTTTTCGGCGCCAGTGGTCTTTCCTTTCTTCCCAAACCGCTTTTGGGCGGTCTGCTCTTTCTGCTCGGCTCATTTTTTGTGGTAGAATGGCTCCTGTCTGGCTGGAAACGATTGACCCCGACGGACTATCTGATCGTCGTCGCCATCGTGGTCACCATCGTGGCCAAGGGTTTTCTCATCGGCGTATCGCTGGGGCTGGGGCTGACCATCATCATCTTCATGTTCCGGTTCACCCGTATTCCGGTCATCCGTGGAGAGCACACCCTGGCTAGCATCCGGAGTTCCACACAGCGTTCCGTTCCGGACCAGAGCATCCTCTCCCTCCATGGCCGGGATTGCCGGGTCTTCAAGCTGACAGGCTACCTTTTTTTCGGATCCACCTATTTTCTGGGCAAGCAGGTCAAGGAACTTTTGGAAGGGGACATTTTAACCAGACGGATCGTTATCGACCTGGAACGGATCCACGGTTTCGACATCTCCGCTGTTTCCACATTCCAACGCATGGGCCAACAATGTCTGGCCAAAAACACATATATCACCTTGGCCGCCCCACCCGAAAGGTTGGTAAGGCTCCTTGAAAAAAATGCATCTTCCGAAGTCATGCAACGATTCGTCTTCTGCGAAGATGTGGACTTGGCTTTAGAAAAGGCCGAGAATGAAATTTTACGTATCTATCACCAATATCTGGACGATACCCGGGAAGGCGGCAAGGCACGGGAAGAGCTCTTCCGTGCCGCAGCTGACGAACTGGACGATCACCTGGAACGGCAGGAACGGCTCGAAGAGATTCTGGAACGCATGGAAACATCTATCGAACGGCGCATGTTGACGGCAGACGAGGTCCTCGTCCATGAGGGCACCCCGTCCTCGCATGTTTTCTTTGTCCTCTGGGGGAGTGTCTCCCTGTTCGTGGATGACGAACAGGGCAATCCCCGCCGCATCGGGGTCCTGGGCCCGGGCCGGATCATCACCCCGCATGTGACGTGGAAATCCCGCCCGGCCGCATACACGGCCAGGGTCGAGCAACAAGCCATGGTGGCCGCCATATCCAGAGAAAATCTCACGGCATTGGAACACAGGGACCAAGAAACGGCCATGTTTTTCTACAAATTCATGGCCCGAACACTGACCAGGTCCCAATAAAAAAACGGGAGGGCCGGGGGACGGCAATTCCGCCCCCGGCCCTCCCGTTTCCAAGCCATATATTGATCAACAAATTCAGCAAATTGGAGTTTTTCAAAAAGGTAGGAAATAAGAGACCTTAATATTTGTTATCTGCAATTTCTTAAATCTCTCAACCCGCCACAATCTCTTGCCCCTCTAAAATCTATTAACTTTCTAAAATTTATTACATTCCTAAAATTTCCAAAATTTCGGCCATTTTTATTTTCAGGCATATGAGGAGGAGCCCCATGCATCCCCGCAGGGTCACGCCTCCGGCACAGGTCCCGCCCCGAGAACGACGTAGAAGGTCTCGATCAGCGTCTCGACATGCAGGCAGGTCCATGCGGGCACATCCTCGGGCGGCAAGAAACGCGGGTCACCAACCTCCAGATCGATCCCCTTTCTGCCCATTTCTTCGCATATGATCAGGTTCAGATTGCAGAACAGTCTGGCAACTTCCTTTTTAAACGGTTCCCGGGTGGGGATCATGGTGGTCGGCTGCTTGCTGTAGGCAATCTGGTAGGCCAACACATCGGAAAGATACACCCCCAGATAATAGATCCGATCGGGAGCTACGAGGGTCATGAAAAAAACATGATCAAAATTCCCGGTAGGCAAGATGTTGGTAACCTGCCGGACATGCGCAGCGTACCCCAGCCGGTAGAGATATTCCCTGGTCATCTCGTAGGCACAGCAAAAGACATGACGACCATCCAGGCTTTCCAGTATGGCACGCAAAGAGGATTCGTTCTGTTGGATCTTCCGATTGAACAGATTGAGCTGCCTATTTAACTCCTTGATATCAAGATACTGCCTCCTGGTCAGTGCTTCTCCCAAAAAAACATGGTTTTGTCCTTGAGATGCCAAAAGATCTCTTACCTGGCCATCGGACAAGTACCCCCTGGCCGTGGCAAGTTCCCCGAATTTTTCATGGGAATGCTGCTGCTCGCGGACAATATCCAGTACCTGTTCCCTGGTCAGAAATCCCTTGTTCAGGGCAAGAGAACCGAGCAACGAGTTGTTTTCCTTCTGAAAAGAGATGGCCTCGTCGAGCTGTTCCTGGGAAACCAACCCATGGTCGAGGAGAAATTGTCCAAAAAAGGTGGCGTTCATAACGTATCGCCTCTTGGCTGTTGCTCCTGGGAAAAATGATCGAACCCCTGTAATAATACTTCTTGCCCATTCAAGCTATACTTCCCGGCAACGACGGTCCCCAGCTTCCAGGCATCCGGAAGACTTTGCACAAGCACATTCCAGAATCCAGGTTCTATCGCCGCGAGCAAAGCATAATCTTCCCCACCTTTAAGGCAAAAACGTGCCGGATTCAAGCCGTTGTTCGTACAAAATCGTTTGACCCCATCATGGATCAAATCCGGTCCAATAAACAGGTCGGCCCCCTGTCCAGGAACAAGAAACCTGGGCAGATCCTGGTCCAGCCCATCGGATACGTCCATGGCTCCTCGGACTCCGGGCAGACGGGACAAAATGCGCCCATGATCCACCAACGGATCAGGCCGCAGATGGTGGCCCAAACATTCCACAAAACCGCCCGGAGCATCCCCTTGCTCGAGAACACACAGCCCTGTTCTGGCCATTCCGATCCTGCCGATGACAAATAATGTATCCCCAACCCGCGTCTGACAGCGTTTAAGAACCTTTCCGGCGGGTGCCCCCCAGGCGGTGATCCCAACCGAGATCTTGTCCCCGTCACTCAAATCGCCGCCCGTCAATGCAATATCGTACTTCCCTGCCAATCCCGCCATCCCTTGAAAAAAACCTTCCCAGAACGAAACCGGAACCCCCCGGGGTGCCACCAAGGCCAGACTGAACCCCAGAGGAACGGCTCCCATGGAAGCCAGATCACTCAGGTTCACGGCCAGGGATTTGTGCCCGATATCCTGGGGAGAAAAATAGGATCTCCTAAAATGGACATCCTCGACAAAAAGATCCGTGGTGACGCACAGGGAATCAGGACAGGAAAAAACAGCGCAGTCATCACCCCGGCCAAGAGAAAGGCGGTCGTTAGGAAAATAGCGATCGATCAGGGTAATAAAATCCTGTTCACTGTGGAGCAAGGCATCGTTCATAGATTATCTTTAGTTTCAGTTCCTGGTGCACCGGCTCCGCTCGCGCGAGCGCACTCGGCACAGTCGTTCAGTAAACCCGCCATCGTCCACAAAGGACGTTGAAAGCGCATGTATCTGCCGGTCCAGCAGATACCCGGCAACCGTGGCCGGGGTCAGTGCGGCATTGGCCGACAACCCGGCGTAGAGAGTGGACAGAGTAGAGGCAGTGGACGCAGTCGATGCACCGCCGCAAGGCTTTACCCGCCATTGCCATGCAGGCTCTTCGCCCCCCCCACTTTGTCACTGCCCAAAATCTCCCGGGAAGCTCCCCTTATCCAGTCTGCCACCCCGTCAACGCTCCTCGGCCGGGCATCCACAAGCCGTTGCCGCAACGGGCTCCGCCGATCCCTGCAGCCCAACCGATTCTGGCGCAAAAGATCCTCGTAGTCGAGCTTCAATTCCTCCAGGCTCGCCCGAGCCACCGGGGCCAGCTTGGGTTCCATTTTCCTGGAGGTCCCCGGAGCTTCCGACCCCTCGGCAATATTCTGTACCCCGGACCGGGCCGCCTGAACCATCTGATCCCTGGTGCGACTAAACCGGTCCACATACCGCTCGCAAAGCCGAACCCTCACGTCGTACACCACCGGGGCCGCCTGAAAACTACGCATCTCCCGGCACCCACCATCCTTGGGAATCAAAGGCTCAGAGCTCATGGCAATTCCTTTAAAGCTGTTTCCATCGACAAACCGTTCCCTTCCAGCCGTTAGTCCTCCCTACGTCCATTTTGTCCACAACGTCCACTCTGTCCATCGCAATCGGTAATTGCCCCCAACCGGAACAGGCTTGAGCGTTGCACGGCCCACTCAATCCGTTGACTACGTTCATGGTCAATATTTCCGAAAGCATCCTGCCCAATCAAAAATCATGGGCGAGAGGGTACAGGTGATGGGCAAGAAACGAGAAACGGGTGGTAAACCGGATCAGCTTGGCTTTTATCGCATCGGTATGGATGCAATAGCAGAGGGGTTTATCGGCTGGTGGAGCTTCCTTTGCTGAGCAATCCGGATTTGGTGGCCATTGCCTTGCGATGCACCAGGGCTGTCATCTGTCTTGTTTCAGCCTTGCACTATCATGGGATCAGGACGCAGATTCCTCATCAACATTAAACCCGTCCC
>NZ_JBUDSQ010000078.1:0-12358 GCF_054921335.1 Desulfoplanes sp.
ATCCGACAAAGGATACTTGTCGGTAATTGTCAACAAAAGTTCATCGCACGTTTGTTTGGTAGTAATGATTTTGCCGATGCAAACATCTTCCGGTAGCTCACTGATAACCTTCCGAACACATATACACTGTAGCCTCCTTTTCCCTTTTCAGAAAGATGTCATTGCTTTTTCCCCGTATTTTCAAGTAGTTTAACAAGAGCTATTGTATTTTAGAATAGCCGTGCTCGACTAAGGGAGTGGATGTCTGGCATAATAACACCTCGCTACATAATGTTCCATAGTGCCTGTTCACAGGAAACATCGGGGATGCCCGGGGGCTCTTGATTATGGGTGCTCATGAAGGACCCGTTTGTTTTGAGGAGTACTGCCGGTACCTTGGGGATACGCATGATCAGACATCCGGCATCAACGCGTGGTCAAATCCACGTGCATGATCCTATAACGTACCCGTCCCCGGTGGGTATATCGGCTTGATTTTTTTTGCAAAGAAGTTCATAAAAAAAGGCCTCGGGCCAAAAAACGGTGTGCTTAGCGTAGCTGCTGGGATCCAAACGCTCCATGTTTTCGGCCTTTTTTTATGTTATCCTGTAACTTTTTAGATATATTTTCCAAGAATCAGAATTGCAAATTTAAGAATTCTAAAAGATTTAATAAATTACAGGTGGTTAGTACCTTACTCATGAAAATCTGCCATAAAAAACAAGAAAATTTACCCCGAAATCAAAGACCTTTGACCCCCGTTCGTCCTGCCCTCACAGCCGTGGGAGCTGGACTTATCCGACGGGCGCGGACAAAGGCTCTGAAAACTGCGCCGACGGAGTTCTTTTCCCTGCCGGACGGTCGTCAGGAAAAAACTGCCGGTGCTGCGCGCATGGTTATCGGTACCAACAATGCGGTTACTCATCCACGGAGTGGTGACACTTTCCTGCCGGCGACAGTCCGGCGGCCGGAATTCCAGTTGTCTGCGAAAGTCGAGCGCAGCGGGCGTCTCATGCCTTTATTGGGGTGTGGGCATACCGGATATGACCGCATTAGCATGTGGGTTTATAGTTTCTTAACTGTCTGAAATCCAACGGTTTTTGAAACTTGTGGGCCGGTGATCAAATTGAACAGTACATCTTGGATAGTTGTTCCTGCCTGATTTTGACCTGAATAATTACGATATCTCTGGGGTTTTTCTGCCCTGTCTCGCATAACGGGTGTTTCACATGAGCAACAAAAAAGAGCTTTCTTCCACCGAACGGCTTCTCGATGTCATCCGAGGGGTCAAGACGGGGGGTTCGTCACAACCATCCGTGCCCGCGGATGTTGCGGAAGAGACAGGGGCTGTTTCCGTTGCCCCGGCACATACCGACCCCGGAAAAATCGTTGTCGGCATTAGTTTTGACAGTACCGGGATCTATCTGGTCGCTATTTCCGGGGGGAAGAAGAATCCGCACATTGTCGACTATGCCATGGTCGAGGCCGAGCTGGGCGACGAGGTCGATCTGCGTACCGTTGTCCAGCGTATCGTTGATAAAGGGTATGTCGGTCGTTTCCGGCTGAAAAAAACCACGACGTGGTTGATGCTCCGCTCCGAGATCCTCGACCAGTGGACGGTCATGGTCCCCCGGAAGGTCGAAGGAAAGGATTTCGCCAAGGCCGTGTATTGGGCGGCCAAGGCCAAGAAAAAATTTGACGAGACATCCTCGGTTTTCGACTACTACCACATCGATGAATGTACGGAAAAGGGGATAGAAAAACTCCGGAGCGGCGTGTTCACCGTGCCCAAAAAACGGGTCATGACCGCCAAAAAGGTATTCGCCGATGCCGGGATCGCCCTTGCGGGCATCTCCACCTTTTCTCTCTGTGGGGGACAGCTCCTGGCCAGGGTCCCCAAAGGGGAAGAGCCATCCCCGATCGCGGTCATTCGGGTCGACCGGGAATGGAGCCGCATCGATCTTTTCTATCACAATGTTCTGGCCTTTAGCCGCAGGATCAAGACCGGTGTGGAAAGTTTTGCCGTATCCATCCAGGAACGTTCGGTCACGCAGGTGGATATCGGCCCGGAGGATATCCAGGGCGGCCTGGAAGTGGACATGGGGGTGGACAATTCCGGCATGACCCTCGAGGAGGCGTTCGCCATTCTGGACGCCCATGGGGACGGGGACAAGGGATCCGATCCGGCCCCAACCGACCCAGCCATGTCTGACGAATCCTTTATGGCCCTGGTCGAGCCCGCCGTCCAGCGGCTCGTTCGGCAACTCGAGCGGACCTTTGACCATTTCCGTACGACCATGAAGGTCCCTCCACTGAAAGGAATTCTTTTTGTGGGCCAGATTGCCAGATTCAGGACCATCATCGACTATATAGGAACCCAGATGGATATGAAGACCGGGTTTCTTGATCCTTTTGATGCCCCCACCTTGCATTCCTCCTTGCCGGTTCCCTCGTCCATCGCTTCCAGAACGGTGTATGGTCCTGCGTGTGTCGCCGCGTTGGCAGATCAGGACAGGACCTCGAATTTTCTTTATAATTACCGAGCAAGAGCCCGTGATTTACAGCTGAAAAAAATCCACCTGGGGCTGGGTGGTGTTTTTCTGGCCCTGCTTCTGGGGCTTGGCAGTTTTTTTGTTTACAACCAACAGATCCTTGCGATCAAGACCGCAGAGTACAACCGGCTATCCGCCGAACTCGCCACATACTCGGGAGATGTCACCGACAAGGGGACGAGAACGCTTCTCGGCAAGCTGGAAAAACGGGTCGATTTTTTACGGACCTATGCAAAGCGGTTTTCGTCCCTGGCCGTTTTTTCGGAGATTTCTCGACTCACACCGGACTCCGTCGAGATAAACAGCCTCATCCTGAACAACGGAGAGGAAAAAAACAACGGCAACCTTATCCTAGACGGCATCGTCGTGGGCAGTGGGATCATGCTTGATTCGTATCTGTCCAATTTTATCGTCATGCTCGACGACTCCCCGATTTTTGCCGATCCAACCATCCAGAAACAGCGCAAGGTGAAATCCGGGGACGAGGAACAGATCCGGTTTGTCTTGAGTATTGCAATCAACTAGGCCCTTTTAGGACGCAGGGATTTCCAGGATGTCTCTGGATTCCCGGTAGGTAGCTAACATGGACGAACAACAGGTCAAACTTCCCCAAAAAACAATCCTCCTCATTGTCATCGGTTTCGTTCTTTTGGCCGGGGGCGGTTTGGGTATCCACCTGACGTACAAACCGAAAATTGAAAGGATCCAGGGGCGTATCGCTGGGGATACCGGACGGATTTCCATGTTTGAGAAGCTCTACCCGACATACAGCCGGCTCTTGAGCGTCTACCAAAAACGCAAGGCTATAAAGACGATCCCCTTTGACCCGGCCACGACCGCGGAACGCGATATCTCCGGTTTTGGGCACGAACTCGAGTTGCTGTGCGAAAAGGCCGGGATGCAGTTCGTGTCCGCAACACCACGTCCGGAGACCATCGAGGCGGACAAACAGCGGATATTGGTGGAAACGAAGGTCCGTGGTGGGTTCGCAGGGTTCCGACGATTCCTGGTCCGATTGCTTGGGATGCCTTCTCTGGCCCATGTCCAGCAAATCCAGGTCCACTCGGTTCCGGAGAACAGGGAGTACTCACTTGAGCTCTGGGTCCGTTTTACCTGAGCAGATTTTTTACAAGCCATAATACCATCATGACCAGACGTGAACAGATCATTCTCGCCCTTATGGGGGTGTCCATTCTCATCGGCGGGTATATGTATTTTTCCGACCCGGGCACGTCCCCCAGAACAACGGCCACCATGTCCATGGCCGATGTCGAGGCCCTGACCAAGGACGTGACCGCGGTTTTGGGCAAAAAAGGGCTTTCCGGGAACGAAGAGTATCTGGTTGGGGCCATCGGCCGCCAATGGACATCGGATCCCTTTGTGGAACTCGGTGCCGAGGAGACCACGCAGGTGGTCCGGGAAGAGGTCAGGCCGGAAACGGTCCAATTCGACTATACTGCCTATGTCCTCGTCGGGGACCGGTTTGTCGGGGTGATAAACGGCAGGGAGTACCAGGCCGGAGATACTCTGGCCCAGGATGGTTATTCCCTGTTGCGGCTCGACACGCGCAGTGCCCTTATCAAGGGGCCGGGTGAAAAAAATATGATCGTCGTCCCCTACAGGGAGTTTCTCGTCTCCCCGTAACATTGGAGAGCATACATGTTGTTTAAGAAGGGTGTGGAGAGTATATGATATCCGTAGAATACATGCGCCGTCATAGGGGGGCTGGAGCGATTCTCCTCTGGGGGATGGTCGTTCTGGGTATTCTGTTTGTTGTCGTTGGATGCCGGGGCAACAAGGAAATCAGGGACCCCTTTTTTGAAAAATGGCAGAAATTGGCCAGGGAGTCCAAAGGGTACTCACCCCAATTGACACAGGAGAGTGTGGACATTGATCGTTCTTCCAGCATGCAGGAGATCGCACCGGATGCTCAAAAGAAGGTCGTCCACAAACCCCTGCCGACCATGCCCACGACCCTGGATGTCCATGATACGGAAATCCGTGCCGTGCTCCAGGCCCTGGCCAGGGCGGCCAAGCAGAATATCCTCATCAATTCGAATATCAAGGGGCTGGTGACCGTGCGGTTCCTCAAGACGCCCTGGGCCGAGGCGTTCAACGCCCTGCTCAAGTCCAACGGTCTGACCTATACGTGGGAGGGTGACATCATCCGTGTGGTCAGCATCGAGGACATGAAACAGCAACTGGCCATCGAGGAGGTCAAGGCCAAGATCGAGGCGCAGGACGTGGCCATCAAAAAGATGGAACCCCTCAAGACGCGGATTATCAAGGTCAAGTATGCGGATATAGAACAATTGCGGACCTCGCTGCTTTCCGTCATCGGGGGGGGGACGGCAGATGATCCCACCCTGGAGAGGGGGGGGGATACAGGGCTCGGGGCCTCAGAAAAAGGAAATATTTTTGCCGACAAGCACACCAACTCGCTGATCATCATGGCCCGGCCGGACGATATGGACATGCTCACTTCGGTGGTCACCGCCCTGGACCGACCGACCAAGCAGGTCTTTTTGAAGGCCTATATCGTGGAGACCACAAAGCAGACCGGAAGGGATTTGGGTATGCAATGGGGCGGGCAGTGGAGCAACAAACTCTCCGGGAGTTCGGACAGGGCCTATTTTGGTAATCCCGTGGGCGATGACGACGGAACGGGCACCAACCTCTTTGGTACGGGCAATAGTGGGACAGGGTTTTCTTCCAACTTTCCCATCTCCCAGATCGTCTCCCCGGGCATGGGCACGGCAGGGCTCGGTCTTAATTTCATGCTTGGCGAAATCGGGGGAGATATCCTCGAGGCCCAGCTGACCGCACTGCAGACCAAGGGGAAGGCGAATATTCTTTCGAGCCCCTCATTGACGACCATGGACAATCAGATGGCCTTCACGGAAAACGGGGCCAAGGTGCCCTATGTCTCCTACGATGACGGTGATAAAACCGTCGAGTTCGAGGATGCTGTCCTGCGTCTGGAGATGACCCCCCATGTGATCGACAATACCTATTTGAAGATGAAAATTCTGGTCAAAAAGGACGAGGTCGATTTCAGCGATCAGCTGAAGGTGGACGGCAACCCGACCATCCTCAAAAAGGAGACCAATACAAATCTCATTGTCCGGAACAACGAAACCATCGTCATCTCCGGGCTCAGCAAGCAGACCCTGAACGATTCCACCTCGGGTGTGCCGGGGCTTTCGGACATTCCCGGGCTGGGATGGCTTTTCAAGGGTAATTCCAAGACGGACAAGATGGAGGAGATCCTCATCTTTGTCACCCCGACCATTCTCCGCACCCCCACGACAGCTCCTCCGCGGACCGCGACCGATTTCTCCGCACCGCAGACACCGGAGGGGGCCCAGCCATAGCAAAGAATCCGTCCGGTTCCGCAATGCGCGGCGTATTGATCCGGCCGGAGGTTGCCAGCCCACGGGCTGAAGGGTATATCATCTATTCCTCCCGCGTGTGTGACCCATTGCAATTCCTTCTGCCTTTGTTGTGGTCGCTGGAATGTGGGCCACCGGGATAATGACAACCAGGCCGGCAGCATGGATTACTTTTCTCTCCTTGGTCTTGACAGGGAACCTTTTTCCAATTCCCCGGATCCCGCCTTTTTCTATGCGGCGGGCCCTCAGCTGGCCTGTTTGCAACAGCTCGAGCTGTCCATCCGGCTCAAGCGGGGACTGAGCGTTGTCATGGGGCCCGTGGGCACGGGAAAAACGACTATTTCCCGGGAATTGGTCCGTCGGCTCGGCAAGGACGTGTCCGTCAGGGTGCATCTGGTTCTGGACCCATCCTACGCAACGGGCGGGGATTTTTTGCGCGGGATGGAAGAGATGCTTGCCGGGCAGAGTGGTGGATCCCTTCCCGACTGGCAGCGCAAGGAACGGATCAAGAACCTTCTTTTCGAACTCGGAGTTGCCAACGACACGACCGTGGTCCTTCTCATCGATGAGGGACAAAAACTCTCCGTGGAATGTCTCGAGGTCCTTCGGGAGTTTCTCAATTACGAGACCAACACCCACAAGCTCCTACAGGTAGCCATTTTTGCCCAGGAGGAATTTGGCTCCACCCTGGATTCCCTGGAGAATTTTCGCGATAGGATCAGTTGCTTCCTGCGACTGGGTCCCATGAATTTTTGGGACATGCGGGCCATGGTCAAGTACAGGATAGAGCGGAGCAACGATACCGACCGTCCGGTAGGCTTCTCTTTGCCGGCCATGTGGCTCGTTTATCGGTTGACCCGGGGGTATCCCCGTAAGGTGGTCCATCTTTGTCACAGGATCCTTCTTAATGTGATCGTGCAGGGAAAGAGACGGGTGGCCTATCGCAATGTCTCTGCGGCCGCGCGGACTGTACCGACAGGCCGGAAGATTCCGTTGAAGGCGGTCGGAATAATCCTTGTCCTGTGCGTGGCCATGGCCTCTGGTCTTGGTCTCTATGGTGCGACGGGAAAATTTCCCTGGTCCGTTTCCAGGTCGCCAGCCGACAAAGAATCCGGGCACCCGCAGACCGCGGGTGGTTCCGCGTCGGTCCCACAGGATTCCCCTCCCCCGCCCGTACACCACTATGTCCTCCACGGATCCGCAAACTCCTCACGGGTAAAAAAAGGGGCCGCAGCGGAAGAGCGGCGCGCACCCGCTCCCGACACGCCGCAACACTCCCTTGGGTCCGGAACAAAACCGTCCCAAGTCCGGAATCCGGGCCATAATCCGCTAAAAATGGTTACAGAGGTCCCGCAGACACTGGGCTATCTCCGTGCGGGACGGGATTCGACCCTTTTTTCAATGATAAGAGTGGTTTACGGGGCCAGAACATCCCAGGAGATCGAGCCGTACCTCAGGGAGATCCTTCGGCGTAATCCGTCGTTTAGAAATCCCGATGTCCTGGAGGTCGGAACCCGTTTGGCTTTCCCAACCCCGGCAGAAACGGATCCGCCCGGACCCGGTCGGTCTTTTTGGATCCTCGTCAAGGAGACCGGCTCGTTGCAGCGAGCGTATGATTGGGCCATCAGATGTTGTGAACGGTACAGTCACCGCAATGTGACCCAGAGCCCCTTCCTGCTGACTATGGTTCTCTCCTGGAATGGGGATTCGGGGTTCACCTTTGGCCTGGTCGTCAACACGTCGTATGGTTCCATGCAGGCTGCCGGGGAATCCAGCGGTTTTATTAGGGCGCGCGCGTGGGGGGAACCGGTTGTCATCGGCCGGGACCATTTCAAGGGCCGGACCCTTTATTCGACCCTTCCCTGATCCCTTGCCTTTTGCGTCCCGGGGGCGGTTGTATGGTTTTCGGGGCAGGAAGGGGGGGCCCACCGGTCCTGAATGAAAATACATAAGGTGGTATCGTGAAAAAACGGATGCGTCTTGGCGAAATGCTCATAAATGCCGGCCTGCTCACCGAGGACAGGCTGCAGTATGCCTTGCGGGAGCATAAAAAGGCGGGACTGAAACTTGGTGAATACCTGATCCGCGAGAGTATGGTCAAGGAATCCCAGGTCATCGATCTCATCAGCCGGCAGATGAAGATCAAAAAGTACAAGGCGGATGATTATCCCCTGGACATGGATCTGGCGAGGTACCTTCCCGCTGACGATGCTGCCAAGTACAAGGCCGTGCCCATTGAGGCGAAACACAACCTTTTGCGCGTGGCCATGGTCGATCCCATGGACATCAATGCCCTTGATGCCATCGAGATCATGGTCAACATGGAAGTCGAACCGGTCGTCTGTTCCGAGCAGGACGTCAACCAATTGATAAACGGACTCTATGGTGTCCGCTCCGGCATGGACGGCCTCATGGAGGATATCGGCGATCTGGATGTGGAATCCGAAGACGGGGAACCCACAGGGGCCGGTATTGGGGATGTCGCCGTGACCTCCCTCGAGGACATGGCCGCCGAGGCCCCGGTCATCCGGCTGGTCAACTCCATCCTCTCCCAGGCGGTCCGGGAAAAGGTCTCCGATGTGCATATCAGCCCGGAAAAGAAATATGTCCAGATCCGTTACCGCATCGACGGGGTCCTTCAGGAAATCCCTTCTCCGCCGAAATCCATGCATCTGCCGGTCGTCTCCAGATTGAAGATCCTGGGGAACATGGATATCGCCAACACCCGTATCCCCCAGGACGGACGGTTCACCATCAATATGGACAACAAGGAGATCAACGTCCGAGTGTCCACCCTGCCCACGATCTACGGGGAAAACGTGGTCCTCCGTCTTCTGGATATGAGTGCCGGCGGGCACACCCTCGACGAACTGGGTATGATCGAGGCCGACCGGGCCAAGGTCCAGCAGGTCCTACGTAAGCCCTATGGTATGATCCTCTCTACCGGGCCGACCGGGAGCGGGAAGAGCACCTCCCTGTACGCCATGCTGCGGATGCTCAATACCCCGGATATCAACATCATTACCCTGGAGGACCCTGTGGAATACAGGGTGCCCAATATCCGTCAGGTCCAGCTGAACACCAAGGCCGGAATGACCTTTGCCAGCGGGCTGCGTTCCATTCTCAGGCAGGACCCCGACGTTGTCATGGTCGGTGAAATCAGGGACCATGAGACCGCCAATATCGCCGTCCAGGCCGCCCTGACAGGCCATAGGCTTCTGTCCACCGTGCATACCAACGATGCCGCCGGCGCGATCACCCGGTTTGTGGACATGGGGGTGGAACCTTTTTTGATTTCCTCTGTACTGCTTGTCTCCATTGCCCAGCGGTTGGTGCGCAGGACCTGCCCCTATTGTCAGGAGGAGTATTCACCGGAACCTGCCCTGGTCAGGTTTTGGGGGCTGGACGATGTCAAGGATGCCCGGTTCGTGCGTGGAGCAGGATGTTATCAGTGCAACAACACCGGTTTTAAGGGACGTACGGGGCTCTATGAGATCCTGGTCAACGATGAACACGTCCAGGAGATGATCCTGCACCGGGCCTCGTCACAGGAAATTACCCGAGCCATGCAAAAAAATGGCACCCTGCGTACACTGAAGGAAGACGCTGCCCTCAAGGTTCTCCAGGGAACCACCACCCTTGAGGAGGCCACCAGGGCCGTGATGGTATAATCTTATGAAATATACGTACAAGGCGATCACCGATGTGGGCACGACCGTGAGCGGGACCATCGAGGCGGATTCCGAGGAATCCGCGAACATGATGCTCACGGCCAAGGGGTATATCCCGTCCAAGGTCACCGCGTCCAAGGGGGGCGGTGATTCCGATTTCATGTCCGGGCTCAAGAACAGTATGGCCAAGGTAAAACCCCAGGAACTCATCCTGTTCACCAAGCAGTTCCGGACCATGTTCAAGGCCGGGGTTTCGATCATGGAGATTTTTAGAACCATGGAGGCCCAGACCGATAACCCCAAGCTCAAACAGACCATTGCGGCCATTGGAGAAGATGTCAGACACGGGACCTCCCTTGCGCGTGGTTTCGGCAAGCATCCAAAGATTTTTTCGCCCCTGTACTGCAATATGATCCAGGCCGGTGAGGCCAGCGGGGCGTTGGCCGAGGTGCTGGATCGGCTTATCTATCTGCTGGACCATGAAAACAAGGTCAGGAGTGACATCAAGTCCGCCCTGCAGTATCCGACCATCGTTCTCATCGCCCTGGGGATCGCCTTTTTCGTGCTTTTGACCGTGGTCATTCCCAAGTTTGTGGGCATTTTCAAATCAGCAGGGATCGATCTGCCCGTGCCCACGCTTATCTGTATGCATTTGTACGCCTTTATTTCCACATACTGGTATCTGTGCATCGGCGGGGTAGTTGGAACGGTTCTCGGATTACGTTACTATTTCAAGACACCCATCGGGCGGCTCATGCGTGACCGTGTGCTTTTGCGTGTGCCCATCCTGGGGCCTGTATTCGGCAAATCGGCTATGTCACGGTTTGCGTCCATTTTTGCCATTCTGCAGTCCAGCGGCGTCAGTGTTCTCGATTCATTGGATATTTTGTCTTTGACCATCGGTAATGCTGCCATTTCCAAGGAATTCGACAGGATCAAGGAACTCCTCAAAGAGGGAAGGGGGATTTCGGGGCCCCTGAGCCAGGCCAAGTATTTTACCCCTATGGTCATCAACATGGTCGCCATTGGCGAAGAGTCCGGGAATCTCGAGGAGATGCTCCAGGAGGTGGCCAACCACTATGACGATGAGGTTGGGTATGCGGTTGCCCAGATGTCGACCAACCTGGGACCGATTCTCATCGTCGGCCTTGCAGCAGTGGTCGGCTTCTTTGCCCTGGCCATCTTCCTGCCCATGTGGGATCTGACACAGATGGTTCGATAAATGAAGTGCGCAGTACACAGTGCGCACTTCACGACCTATTCCCTTCAGCCTTGCATAAGGTCTGCTAACCCCGCAAGCTCGCTAAGCATTCACTTTTCCAGCCTCCCGTCTCCTGTCTCATGTGTCCCTAACACCTAACACCTAACACCTAACACCTAAAACTTCTTTTATCCATGCCCGAACACCATACCCCCAGCTTCAGCTTTTCTTTTAAAAACATTCGTGTTGTTCTGAGCCTGCGTTTTCTTGTCCCTGTCATCTTCAGTGGTTTTTCCCTCCTCTCCTTTTTGCTCGCCTCCCTTCTTTCCGGGTATTATTCGCAATCCTCGTGGGCCCTCCGCTTTTGGGGGCTTGCGGTGTGGGTTGTCTCGTATGTCCTTGCCTACGTGATCATGAAGATGATGATACGGCCTTTCGAGGAGTTTGCAGCCCGGGTCGAGGAAATCAAGAATAAACAGTCGGCGCAGGATCCGGAAACCGTCACGGAGGACACGAAGGCACCCCCGCGCAACGAGCTCGAGCGGTTCACCCGGGTTCTCGACGGGGTGACCGATATGCTCACCCGGGGGGAGAGCAAGACGCATTTTCCGGATATGGTTGGGGAGAGCAAGGCCATGCGAGCGGTGTTTTCCCAGATGCTCGTGGTGGCCGGAAGCGACACCACCGCCCTCATCATGGGCGAATCCGGGACCGGCAAGGAACTGGCGGCGGAGGCGATCCATGCCAACAGTGATCGCAAGGAAGGCCCCTTGATCAAGGTCAATTGCGCAGCCATCCCGGACACGTTGGTGGAAAGCGAGCTTTTTGGCCATGAGAAGGGGGCGTTTACCGGAGCGACGGCCGTCAAACGGGGGAAATTCGAACAGGCATCAGGGGGGACCATCTTTCTCGATGAGATCGGGGATATGCCGTTGGATGCCCAGGCCAAACTGCTGAGGGTTTTGCAGGACAGAGAGATCGTACGGGTAGGGGGAGGGAAGCCCATCAAGGTCGATGTGCGGGTCATTGCCGCCACAAACAAGCTGTTGCCCGAGGAGGTTCGGGAAAAACGGTTCCGGGAAGATCTCTATTTCAGGATCAATGTCTTTCCTGTCGAACTGCCTCCCCTGCGCGATCGTTTGGAAGACATCCCCCTGTTCGTCGATTGGTTCGCTGAACGCGCCGGCAAAAAGGTCGCTGTTTCGGATCAGGCCAGACAGGTGCTCATGTCCCATGCCTGGCCCGGAAATGTGCGTGAACTTCTGCATTGCCTGGAGCGGGGGAGTCTGCTTGCCGGGGAAGGGGAGATCCAGCCGGGCCATCTGCCGCCGCAGATGAGCAGAACGCTGCCCGCTGTGGATGGGGGGGAAGAAGAATTGGACCTCAATGAACGGCTCAAACGGATTGAGAAGACCATTATCGAGGATGCCCTGCAGCGGACCCAGGGCGTCCAGGTGCGGGCCGCCGATCTCCTGGGTATCCCGGTCCGCAGCCTGTGGCACCGGATCAAAAAACTGGAGATCGATGTGAGCAGGTACAAACAGTAGATTGGTCAGATCAAGT
>NZ_JBUDSQ010000079.1:0-12050 GCF_054921335.1 Desulfoplanes sp.
TCCATATCCGCCCTTGCGGATTCCATATCCGCCCTTGCGGATTCCATATCCGCCCCCCGGATGTAATTTTATTCCCTGGATACCACGTCCTCCATGAATTCGATATCCGAAAACAGGGTAAAAACGGATTCATAGAGGGCAGACAGGGGTTCGGGGTACACGGAAACGGTGGGAGAGGGTTCCGGACGCGAAAAAGGGCAGATATGGAATCTGCCCCTACGAGATTTCTAAAATTTCTCAAATGTTAAATGCCTTACCCCCGAGTCGTCATGAAAACACATAGAGCTTTCCGCGAGACATGCATCAAGACCTTTTTTCTGGTCACTGCATGTGTCTCCATCCTGGTTCTGACTCTGATCATGGTCTTCCTGTTCATGGAGGGGATGCCCATCTTCAAGGACGTCTCGGTGACGGCCTTCCTGTTCGGGAGTGATTGGTATCCCACATCCGATCCCCCGGATTTCGGGATTCTGCCGCTTATCGCGGCCTCCCTGGGCGTAACATTCGTTTCCTCGCTCATGGCCATTCCCCTGGGTGTCATGACGGCCATCTATCTGGCAGAAATCTGCTCCCGGCGGATGCGCAACATCTTAAAGCCCATCGTGGAACTTCTGGCCGCGCTTCCCTCGGTTGTCATCGGGTTTTTCGGCATGGTCATTGTGGCGCCCTTTCTGCAGAATTATTTCGACCTGGACACGGGCCTCAACCTGTTCAACGCCTCGGTCATGCTCGCGTTCATGTCCATCCCCACCATCTGTTCGGTTTCCGAGGACGCCATCTATTCGGTACCCGGCGAACTCAGAGAGGCCTCCCTGGGGTTGGGTGCTACCCACTGGCAGACGATCGCCAAGGTCGTTCTTCCGGCATCCCTTTCCGGCATCAGCACGGCCGTCATCCTGGGCATGTCCAGGGCCATCGGCGAAACCATGGTCGTCTTGATGGTTGCGGGCGGCGCGGCCCTCATCCCCATCTCCATCTTCGATCCGGTCCGTCCCATGCCTGCCTCCATTGCCGCGGAAATGGCCGAAGCCCCCTTTCACAGTGACCATTACTACGCCCTGTTCGCCACCGGCATGGTCCTGTTCATTTTTACCCTGTTCTTCAACATGATCGCCGAACACATCGCCCACAAACACAAACAAACCGGCGCAGCAACGCTCTAGTGCGGCCAAGCCGCAGTTTTAAGTTTTAGGTTTAAGTTTTAGTTTTTAGATTTTAGGTTTTAATTTCAAACTATTATACCATTTTCTTGTTTTTTATACCAGAACATTCTGTAACTATTCAGCCACCAATAGCCCGATCCTGTTTTGTCCCTTCCGGGAACGCCGAGCGTCTGCTCGGCAATGCGTGTACAAACCGGCAGAAAACAGGGAGAATGGTACCGTCGGATCAACGATGACGATATACCACTAGGCAGTGTCCGAAAGGCCGAGCAGACGCTCGGCGTTCCCAGGAAAAGCCACTGCCTCATGCCGAGTTATGGTGCTGAATAGTTACAACATTCTGAATAAGGTACTCAAAGGTGCGAAAGACATCATGAACAATGCGACAACTCGAAAAGCCATCCAGGCCGGAGTATTCTCCCTGCTGCGTCTTTCGGTCATCGTTAACGGGCTCGCTCTGGCCATCATCGTCTATTTTCTGGTAGTCAACGGTGCCCATGTGATCACCTGGGACTTTCTGACCCAGAAACCCTTTGATTCCATGACCCAGGGCGGGATCATGCCCTGTATCGTGGGGACGATCATCCTCAGTTTCGGTTCCATGGCCATCGCCTTCCCCCTGGGGGTATCCTCGGCCATCTATCTGCACGAATATGCCAGACCGGGCAAGCTGCTCCGATTCATCCGATTTGCCATCAACAATCTGGCAGGAGTCCCCTCGGTGGTCTTCGGTCTCTTCGGCCTGTCCCTGTTCGTCACCTGGATGGGATTGGGGGTGAGCATCCTCTCGGGTATCCTGACCCTGGGATTTCTGGTTCTGCCGGTGATCATCGGGACATCGGAAGAAGCCCTGCGCTCGGTCCCCCAGACCTACCGCGAGGCCTCTCTCGGGCTCGGCGCCACCAAATGGCAGACCATCCGTCAGGTCGTCCTTCCGGCCGCCCTTCCGGGAATGCTGACCGGATCCATCCTGGGGCTCAGCCGGGCTGCGGGAGAAACCGCCGCGATCATGTTCACGGCAGCGGTCTATTTTTCCCCCAAGATGCCCACGTCCATTTTTCACGATGTCATGGCCCTGCCCTATCACGTCTATGTCCTGGCAACCGCGGGCACCGCCATCGACAAGACCCGACCCCTCCAGTATGGAACATCCTTGGTTCTGATCATCCTTGTTTTCGGGATGAACCTCATTGCCATCTGGTACAGGGCCAGGATCCAGAAACGGGCCAGGTAACATCTTTCAAAACCACAACCGGAATAACGTGTCATGCGCATACTGATCGTCGAGGACGAACCCGATATCCTGAACCTGCTCGCCTTCAACCTGGAAAACTCCGGATTCGAGACGACCAAGGCCGTGGACGGCTACGATGCCCTGGAAAAAGTCCGCAAGGACGCCCCCGATCTGATCCTTCTCGATCTGATGCTCCCGAAACTGAACGGATTCGAGGTCTGCCGGAAAATTCGGGAAAATCCCGGTCTCAAACACATTCCCATCATTATGCTCACGGCCAAGGGGGAGGAAGGAGACACCATCACCGGGCTGGAACTGGGGGCCGATGATTATGTGACCAAACCCTTCAGCCCCAAGGAATTGATCCTGCGAATCAGAGCGATCCTCCGAAGGATCAAACCGGCACCCAGAGAAATGACCGAATGGAAGAACAAGGGGATCTACGTCAATTTCGAGACCTACGAATTCCGGATCGATGGTGACACGGAAGAACTCACGGCCACGGAATTCAAACTGGTCAGGGAACTCATTCTCAATCAGGGTCGACCGCTGACCAGAGAACACCTCCTGTCCAGGGTCTGGGGGTATGAATTCGAAGGATATGCTCGAACAGTAGACACCCATATTCGGCGGTTACGCAAGAAAATGGGTGCCCACTTTCATCTTCTGGAAACCGTCCGCGGTATCGGCTACAGGATGAAATAATGCATCGTTTTGTTTTTTCCCTTTCTCGCAACCTCATGGTCCGGTCCGTTAGTACCTCACTCGCGCAAGTCTGCCATAAAAAACAAGAAAATTTTATAACAGCTTGAACTTAAAACTTAAAACCTAAAACCTAAAACTGCGGCTTGGCCGCATTAGGTAGAGAGCATGCAAAACTTTTCGTTCAAGACAAAAATTCTTTTCGTCTTTGTGGCCATCCTCGTCTGTGCCCTGATCCTTCCGTCCCTGATCTACCGGCACAAAATGGTCTCGACCATCAGACAGGATGTCCTGACAACAGCCAGCAGGCAGCTGCACACCGTTTCCTGGCTGCTGAAAGACAACAATGGCCCCTATTCACCCACCTCCCTGGAACGTCGGGTCCAAGAGATCGGGGAGCATGTCGGGGTCCGGATCACTTTCGTGGACATCAGCGGCCGCGTGGTCGCCGATTCCGATATCGATCAGGACCATCTCCTGAAACTGGACAACCATGCATCGCGCCCGGAAATTGTCGAATCCCAGACCGAACCGGTCGGTATCAGCGTCCGTTTCAGCAGCACTATCGGTCACGACCTCATCTATATGGCCCAGAAGCAGACTCTTCCCGGAATCGGTCCGGGTATCGTCCGTATTTCCCTGCCCTATTCCGAGATGCAGGAACTCCTCGACACAATGACCGCCCATTTTCTCGGTATCATGGCCCTGACCATGCTCATCTTTGCCGCATTGACCACCCTGTTCGCCAGACAATTGACCCAGTCCATCACGCATCTGGTCTCCGTGGCGGTTTCCATCGGAGAGGGCGAATATGCCAAACGGGTTCGGGTAGCTCCGAGCAAGGAATTTGCCCCGTTGCTCAAGGCCGTCAACCACATGGCGGAAAAAATCCAGACGAATATCGAGATCATCACCTCCCAGAAAAGGGAACTCGAGGCCATCCTAAACGGTATGAAAGAGGGCGTGGTCACCCTGGACAGCAAAGGCAACATCCTTGAGTGGAATCAGAGCATGGAAACCATTTTTCCCGACATCGTGGACAAACGAGGCCATCGACCCATCGAGGCCATCCGCATTCCTGAACTCGAAACCACCTGCCAGGCCGTCATCCAGGATGAAGAGCCCCATCAGAAAACGGTTTCCCTGCAACTCAAAACCAATGACGGCAAATACTATGATGTCAACATCGTTCCCACGGGCAAGAAAGACATCAAGGCCATCGTTGTCCTCCACAACATTACCGAAATCAAACGTCTTGAAATGGTTCGCAAGGATTTCGTGGCCAACGTGTCCCATGAATTGCGGACCCCTCTGACATCCATCAAGGGATACACTGAAACATTGATGACCATGGACGAATGCCGGGGAGACAACATTTCCGAATTTTTGAAAATTATCCTCAAACATACCGATGCCATGGCCAATATTCTCAACAACCTCCTCAATCTGGCCCGGTTGGAAGGCAACGCCGGAACAAGCGAGGTTTCGAGCCAACCGGTCCATGTGAAAGCGGCCCTGGCCATGGCCAAAAAAAGCATCGCCCATATGGCTGAGCCCAAACAGGTCACCCTCGAGGAAGACCTACCTGATGAAGAATGCACGGTTCTGGCCAATCCCGCCCAGCTGGAACAGGTTTTCAAGAACCTTCTCGAGAACGCTGTCAAGTACGCTCCCGAACAAATCGGTTCCATCACGGTGCGGATCAAGAAAAGCGGCGAGGAGTGTCTCTTTGAGGTGGAAGACAACGGCCCCGGCATACCCGTGCAGGACCGAGAACGAATTTTCGAACGGTTCTACAGGGTGGAAAAGGATCGGAACAGCAAAATAGCCGGGACCGGTCTCGGCCTGGCCATCTGCAAACACATCATCCTCCAGCATGGCGGCCGGATATGGGTGACCAGTCCCATTGACCATGGATCCGGAACACGGTTCTCGTTCACTCTCAAGAAAGTCTAGTCACTCAGATGGCCTTGAGCACCCCGAAACAATATTGTGCCACGACTATCCATGTACCTTCAAAATCAAAGGTGAAGCAACGGTATGCAGCCTCTTGTCAAATGCACTTCAGAAAACTTGGACTTTTTTTATGGTGAGTTCCATGCCCTCCATGCCATTGACCTCGAGTTCTATGAGAACAAGGTCACTGCGCTGATCGGCCCGTCCGGATGCGGCAAAAGCACGTTTTTACGGTGCATCAACCGCATGAACGATCTGATTCCCGGAACCCGGGTGAAAGGCAGGCTAACCCTGGACGGTGAGGATATCTATGCCACCAACCTCGACGTGGTCTCCTTGAGACGCAGGGTGGGCATGGTTTTTCAGAAACCCAACCCCTTTCCCAAGACCATCTTCGAAAACGTGGCCTATGGACTGCGTGTCAACATGATCAAGGACAGGGAATTCATTGCTGAACGGGTTGAGGAGAGCCTCAAACTGGCCGCCCTGTTCGAGGAGGTCAAGGACCGCATCCACGAAAGTGCCCTGGGACTCTCGGGCGGACAGCAACAGCGGTTGTGCATAGCCCGGGCACTGGCCGTGGAGCCCGAAGTCCTGCTCATGGACGAACCTGCATCCGCTCTCGATCCCATTGCCACGCAAAAGATCGAAGAACTCATCCATGAACTCAAACAGCGCTTCACCATCATCATTGTCACCCACAACATGCAGCAGGCTGCTCGGGTATCGGACCGGACCGCGTTCTTCTACATGGGCAAGCTCATTGAGGTAAACGAGACCGGAAAAATATTCACCAAGCCCGATCAAAAACAAACCGAGGAGTACATAACCGGTCGTTTCGGCTGATCGCGCATCCCTGGAATGTCCCCTCCAGATCTCGTTCACATGAAATCCAGACCGAAGTAAATGACCGCTGATCGCGGCTTGATCGCTCACCAGCGATCATATTCTCAACCGTCCAAAATACCGAGTAGATCATGAAATCAACAACGCATCTGCATAAAGAACTGGAAGTCTTGAAGGCGAAACTTCTCGAAATGGTCGCTCTTGCCGAAAGGGCCGTGCATAACAGCATCACCGCCTATGTGGAGCGCGACCAGGATCTCGCCGAGGAGGTCATTGTCAAGGACGCCGAGATCAACGCCCTTGACGTGGAAATCGACAAATCCTGTCTCGAGATCCTGGCCCGTGAGTCTCCCGTGGCCCAGGACCTCCGCTTTCTTCTCGGGTGTTTCCGGATCAGCATTGAAATCGAACGGATAGCAGACGAGGCCGTGAACATTGCCGAGCATTCCCTGACACTCAGCAACCGGCCTACCCTGCCATTTCAGAATGATATTCTTCTCATGGCTCAAAAAGCGACCAAGATGCTCGAACTTTCCATTCAGTACCTGACCGCCGAAGACTCGGAAGGCGCTCTCAGCGTCCGCAGCATGGACGACGAGGTGGACGCTCTGCACCACGCTACGATCAAGAAAATCGTCAAGTTCATGATCAGCGACACCCCGGCCATCGAGCGATCCGTATACACGATCAACATTGTCAAGCGTCTCGAGCGGATCGGCGATCTCGCGACCAATGTGGCTGAAAGTGTGGTCTTCATCTTCAAGGGGATCAACATCCGTCATCACTCCAGTTTCGATGGGCTCGACGAATATTATTGATAGGTTGGGGAAAAACGGTTTTAAATTTGTAACTATTCAGCCGATGAAGGCTCGATCATGCATTGCTCCTCCCGGGAACGCCGAGCGTCTGCTCGGCCTTGGGGCAATGCATAGGGAGTACACCACCATGTTCGCCTGCACCCCATCTGCCCCTGGTCCTGCCGGTCAGTAAACGCAGTGCCGACCAGGAGGTCGGCGTTCCCAGGAGGGTCAGTGCATGATCCGACCATCTCCGGCTGGACACTCCCCCTTTTCCCTGGAATCGACAGACCTGCATTCCCTCCCCCACCTCCCGCTCGACTCCCGCCAACCATTTGACATTGTCTCCAGTGCGTAGCAAAAAGTCTTCGCGCCACAGCGATGCCCAACGTTTCTTCCCTCCACCCATCCCCTGACCCGGCGCGCATATCTCTTCTTTCCCAAAACCTCTTCCCTTTTGGAGAGGTTTTTTCGCCCATTATTTGCAAGGAAACTTTCATGGCAAGAAACCATAAAAAAATCGGCCGCAACGATCCCTGTCCCTGTGGGAGCGGCCTCAAGTACAAACAATGCTGCATGAAGAAGGCAACCCCCCAGACCGAATCCCTGGCCGACCAGTATCTGCGCAAGCACAAGATCCGCCTCAAATCTCCCAAGGATATCGAAGGCATCCGCACCTGCGGCGAGCTGGTCATGGCCACCTTTGAAGAAGTCAAAAAAATCCTGGTTCCGGGCACGACCACGGAAGAGATCAACACGGTCGTCCACGGATTCACGATCAAGAACGGGGCCATTCCCGCTCCCCTGAATTACAACGGCTTTCCCAAAAGCGTGTGCACCTCGGTGAACGAGGTCGTGTGCCATGGCATCCCCGGCCCCTATGCCCTGAAAGACGGGGACATCATCGACGTGGATATCACCTCCATCCTGGACGGCTATTATGCCGACTGCAACCAGACCTTCTTCATCGGCACCCCCTCTCCCGAGGCCGTGCAGCTCGTGGACATCACCCGGGAATCCCTCAAGCGGGGCAAGGAAATGGCCAGACCCGGCAACTCTATCGGCGACATCGGCTGGGCTATCCAGCACTATGCCGAATCCCAGGGGTGCTCGGTGGTCCGGGAACTCGTGGGCCACGGGGTCGGATTCAACTTCCACGAAGCCCCGGAGGTTCCCCATTTCGGCAGACGGGGGTACGGGGTCGAGATCGTACCGGGCATGGTCTTCACTATCGAACCGATGATCAACCGGGGTGCACGTCACGTGCGCACCCTTGACGACCATTGGACGGTGGTTACTAAGGATGGTTCACTCTCGGCACAGTTCGAGCAGACCTTTGTGATCACTGGAGAGGGTTGCGAAAGCCTGACCCCCTTTGACCTCTAGGAATCCTTCCATGCGCCAGACAGTCCGCATCATTTTTCTGGGAATATTTTTTCTCCTGATCTCCGCCCCCACGGCCTTCGCCTGGGGCGCCGGGGTCCATATGGCCATCGGCAACCATATTCTGAACCATCTCGGAATGATCGCTCCGGCCATCGCTGCGGTCCTTGCCAAACATCCCAGATCGTTTCTTTACGGCTGTCTGAGCGCGGATATCTTCATCGGCAAGGGATGCCGGACCACGCCGACCCACAGCCACAATTGGTCAGTGGGCAAACGTCTTCTGGACCTCGCCCCGTCCAGCCGGCTCAAGGCATATGCCTACGGCTATTTGAGCCATCTGGCCGCCGATACCGTGGCCCACAATTTTTACGTCCCCAACATGCTCGCCCAGACCCCGGGCAGCGGCAAACTGAACCATGTGTACATCGAAATGCAGGCCGATATGTATGTCGCATGGAACCCGTCCGAGGCCAGAGAACTCTTCAAGCACAAACACCGGGGAGCCGACAGGACCCTTCTCGAGGTCACGGAAAACAAACGTTTCCCCTTCTATCTGAAAAAACAGCTCTTCCGGGGGAGTGTTCTGGCATCGGGGCAGAAATCCTGGAACACCTCCCTGGGACTCATGGATCAGGTCATCCCCCGCGCTACGGACCCGGCATATCTCGACCAGATGGTCCTTTTGAGCCGGAACGTTGTCCGTGACTTCCTGTCCACCCCCAAGACCTCCGTGGTCCTGGACCTCGATCCCGTGGGCACCAGAAACCTCAGGCACGCCCACCTGGCCCGCAAGGGACGCAGGAAGGCCATCAGACAGGGAAAATCCCTGCCCGTCTTCCCGGTCCCCCTCAAACTCAGGGACCTCGTCCCGGGGAGCCCTTCCGGCAAGACATGGCTCCGGGCGGCCAATGACAGCTGAATGTATCCGCAACTATTCAGGTGTTTCCCATTGCAGGCATATGCCCACAGCCCAAGAAAAGCTCTCACCGCCCCGCTCGCAAACTCGCTCGAGACCCAGCGACGCAGAGAAAAACATGGAGAGAAATGTTAAAAATGTTAGAAATTTGAGAGATTTTAGAGGTTTGAGAAATTTAGATAGTTATTAATCAGCGCTAATGTTGGGCGTTGAATAAAGGATTGTAGCCCCACAATCTGACCCGCATAGTTCCCACATTCTTCCGAGAGGCCGATGAAAAACCCCGTCCCCCGCGCAGCAGCCATCCATGATCTTTCCGGATTCGGCCGGACCTCCCTTTCGGTGGTCATTCCCATTCTCTCCTCCATGGGCGTGCAGCCCTGTTCCCTGCCCACGGCCGTGCTCTCCACCCACACCGGGGGGTTCCAGAACTACCGGTTCGTGGACCTGACCGAGCAGATGCAGACCATCGTCACCCATTGGAAGGAGATCGGCATCCATTTCGACGCCGTATACAGCGGGTTTCTCGGGTCATTCAAACAGATCGATATCGTCCAGGACTTCATTCGGGACTTTTCCAATAAGGACCAGCTCATTCTGGTCGACCCGGTCCTTGGGGACAACGGCAAGCCTTACTCGACCATGGACGCATCCATGATTGCCAAAATGCGGGGGTTGGTCGAACACGCCGATGTAATCACCCCCAATTTCACCGAAGCCGCCTTTTTGCTGGACGAACCCTATGATCCGTCCATTAGTCTGGACAAACTCAAGACATGGACCAAAAGGCTGGCCGACAAGGGCCCCCGCAAGGTGATCATCACCAGCGTACCCGTTCCCGAGGATACGAATGTCTCCTCGGTCCTGGCCTACAACCGGCCCGACGACAGATTGTGGAAGGTGGATTGCAGTTATATCCCGGCCCATTATCCCGGCACCGGAGACATCTTTGCCAGCGTCATCGTGGGCTCCCTGCTCCAGGGTGACAGCCTGCCCATCGCCCTGGACAGGGCCGTGCAGTTCGTGTCCCTGGCCATCCGATCCACCTTTGGCTACGATTTTCCGGCCCGGGAAGGCGTGCTCCTGGAGCGGGTCCTCCCCAGTCTGAGCGGCCCGGTCATGGCCTCCAGCTACCAGATCCTGGAATAGTCCCCATGGCGCATCCCATCCTCGAAAAACAATGCTTCATCTTTGATCTGGACGGCACCGTGTACCTGGGCGACCATCCCATTCCCGGCACGGTGAAGTTCATCCGGGATCACTGGCAGAACAAAGACTTTTTCTTCCTGACCAACAACACCTCAAAAAATCTCAACACCTACCTGGCCCGACTGCACGGTCTGGGCATCCCGGCGACCATGGACCGGATCATCTCTCCCCTGATCCCCCTGGTGGACCATTTGCGGGAAAATGCGCTCCTGGCCGTCTACCCCGTGGGCAACACCGAATTTTGTGCCTACATCCGAGAACATCTTCCCGAGTGCGTATTTACGGACGATCCCGCCCGGTGCAAGGCGGTCCTGCTCGGCTATGATACTGAGCTGACCTATAAAAAGCTGCGCACCTCCTGCCTGCTCCTGCAAAACAGAAATATCGCCTTTCTGGCCACGCACCCGGACAGGGTCTGCCCTTCCCCCGAGGGCCCGCTCCCGGACACGGGCAGCTTTATCGCCCTGTACGAATCCGCCACGGGCCGCGCCCCGGACATCATCTTCGGCAAACCCAACACCATCGTGCTCGAGCGGCTCCTCCAAACCTACCTTCCCCGCGACATGGTCATGGCCGGAGACCGGTTGTACACCGACATGGTCCTGGCCCGTAACGCCGGCATGGACAGCATTCTCGTTCTGAGCGGCGAATCCAGCCAGGAGGATGTGGACGCATGCCCGGACAAACCCACCTGGGTCCTGCCGGATCTGGGCGTCATCTGAAAATCTTCATTACCTCCCATCACGACGCATTTCTTCTTCCAAAGCCTTCCCCTCCCTGCAAGCCGATAGCCCCACCCTGCCAAAATCGCACTGCTACTTTGCATCGGCTCGCCATAAGAAACTGCTGCCATCGCCCCCCGAATCCCCCTCCTGAAAATCCTCGGAAACCAACCTCTCGCCTTGTCTCTTCACGCATTCTCGTGCTAGGTCTTTGACCGAACAAGACCTTCATGTATGTATGACATCTCCATGCGGCAAACCACCACAATACCGAAAAACCGTCTTCCTCTTCCCGGGACGGCACCAGGCGGGGAAACCTCCATGATCCGATGTATCACCATATCCTTGATGCTCATTCTCTCCGCTTTTCCAGCCTTTGCCCGTCAAACCATGGTCTTTGCCACATATCCGGATGCCGACACCCCCAACATCGTGCTCGCGAAGGCGGTCATCACCGAGGCCTACGATCGTCTGGGCATGGACATCGAACTGCAATACCTTCCCGGCTACAGGATGTTCAAAAAGGCGAACAACGGCAGCGTGGACGGGCTTCTTTTCAATGTACCCGACATCGGCGCTTCGTACTCGAATCTGATCAGGGTCGACACACCGGTCTTCCATTCACAAATCATGGCGTTCACGAAAAATGCATCCATGCCCATAACCGACTGGAACAGCCTGCAACCGTACCGGATCGGATATGTGCGAGGATTTTTGCTGGCAGAAAAGCGCACAAAGGACATGCTGACCGAAGCCCTGGACGAACAGGAAGACATGCTGCTCATGCTCGCACGCGGCAGAATCGATGTGGCTGTGGACTCGTATCTGACCTGCATGTTCACCATCAAAAAGCTGGGGCTGCAGGGAATCGCACCCATACATCCGCCATTGGAAACCCTGGCCTCATTTCATTATCTGAACCGAAAGCATGAAAATCTGGTTCCCAAGGTCCTGCACGTCTTGTCGACCATGGAACAGGATGGGACGATCCAGGCCATGCGAAACACCATCGTCCACCAACTACTGGGTGAAAACTGATGCGATCCATCAAGACGATCCTCATTCTGAGCCTGAGCACGGTCATTGTACTCGTGGGCTTTGCCACGGCCCTTGTGTACT
>NZ_JBUDSQ010000080.1:0-11687 GCF_054921335.1 Desulfoplanes sp.
TGCCGAAATATTTTCCGAAATGTAAGTGCGGGTTGCAGTAAGCTTTGTAGGTTCATCCGGCAAAAGGGTACTTTGTATCTCGAACCCAGCTGCGTGGAGACAATCGTTGGCGGGAGAACATTTTTGGGCGCATCGCAAAGAAAACCAATAGAGGCACAATGTAGCCCCTTCTCTACAACCCTGCTTTGAGAACCATGTCCGTGATGGGTCCGCGCGAACGGTCCCCCTTGAGCACGATATGGGCATATCTATCCATGCCCTTGAGCTTTTTGACCACCCAGTTGAGCCCGTTGTTTCCCTCGTTCAGGTAGGGGTTGTCCACCTGACGGGTATCCCCCAGACAGAAACACTTCACGCCCTGGCCCATGCGGGTCAGGAGTGATCTGGCTTCCATGCGCGAGACGTTCTGCATTTCATCGATGATGGTTACCGCATTCTCGATGTTCATGCCCCGGATATAGGCGATGGGCAGGATTTCGAATTTTTTGGGATTGAATCGACCCAGGCTCTGGTCATTGTCAAAGATGCGGTTGGCCGGTCTGAGATCGTGGAGTTTGGCCACCAGGTCCCGTATGTACCTGATATAGGGCTCCATTTTGTCTTCAATATCACCAGGAAGAAAACCCATTTTTTCCCCGATCTCCACCGGAGGCTTGACCAGATAGATCTTGCGGTAGGTGTTGTCCTTGTCCTGAAGGCAGAGTTGCAGGGCGGCTGCCAGGGCCAGAAACGTCTTGCCGTAGCCAGCTTCGGATTGAACGCTGACCAGGTCGATCTTGGGGTGGAGCATGAGCTCGAAGGCCATGTTCTGGTAGATGTTACGCGGCTGAACCCCCCAGACGGTATGCTGATACCCGAAGGGTACAGGCCCGTCCGGGCCATGAAAGACAGGCTTGGCCTCGTCCCATTGGAAACAGTTGGGAACGATGTCTGCTTCGGGATGGTTGGGAATGATCCCGGTGTAACTTTGGGATTCGCTCCTGAATGGTTTGGAATCCCTGTAGTCTTCGCAGGTTATCCCGAAAAGTCGTGCCTTGATCTGCATGATCCTGTCATTGGTCACCAAAATGGGATCAACGATGTCGCTTTGACGGATTTCTTCGAGAATACTGTCGTCCCCGTTTCCGGTAAACCGGGTCAGGGAGAAGGGGGGCAGGATGGTCAGATTCGTGTCCGCCTGAATGATCCGAATGGATTTGGCGGCTATATGGGAAAGGCGCTGGTTTTTCTTCAGTCTGTCCAGCTCCAGAAGGACGGTATAGGGCAGGATGATATCATTCTCCTGACCGTTTCTGAGCGCCTCGATGCATTCGGGATTTTCGATGAGAACATTGGTATCCAGAACAAATGTTTTTTTCACGCAACCTCCCGGGATAAGGGTTCACCATGTCACGCCGGACAGCACATGACGAAAGCATGCCACACAAAGATGACAAGGCGATGACATGACCTGTTTTGTTGACAGATTCGTGGAGGAAGATAGCGGTTGCCCAGAAACCCGGGCATGCGGGTATGACTCTACGCTACCGGAACTCCCTGAAAGTTCGAAGATACTCTGTTCGAGGACAAGGATTTTGTCGAGTCCTGAAAAAAAGTTGTCACTTTTCGCGTCGGATTTTCCTTTGTGCCGTCATCCCGGCGCAGGCCGGGATCTCGAGGGACTGTGCTGCTGTCAGTACACCATGGCACGTTTAACCCATAGAGATCCCGGATCAAGTCCGGGATGACGGCATGGTCCTTGTCCTCCCGTCTCCTTGCTTGTTTTCTGTCATCTGTTCTCTCTCCTTTATCCCTTTGTGCAGTCCCCCCGGGCGGCGCTTCACAATCAATTTTCAGCATCCTGGATGTGTAAAAGTCGTTTGTACGAAAGAGCTTACGTGTTTCAAACAGATCGAGTTCCAGACGATCTGGTCCGCCAGGATGCATTACAGTTTTTCAAGATTGCGGCCGGCGGTTTCGATGCCTGTTTTCCAGGTGAGGAACGCTCCCACAAGGGAGGTTCCCATGAGCAGGTAGAGGAGATTGCCGATGCCGATATGCTGGAGAAGAAGCGGAAAGAGAAAGGCCGTGGAAACGGCTCCGATTTTGGCAATGGAGGCAGCGAAGCCCGCTCCTTTCCCCCGGATGTTCGTGGGGAAGACTTCTCCCGCTAAAAGA
This sequence comes from Desulfoplanes sp., assembly GCF_054921335.1. NCBI lineage: Bacteria > Pseudomonadati > Thermodesulfobacteriota > Desulfovibrionia > Desulfovibrionales > Desulfoplanaceae > Desulfoplanes > Desulfoplanes sp. Next base: position 2,158 of record NZ_JBUDSQ010000080.1, read on the forward strand.
TAGGTCATGGAATTGGGGCCGGCATTGGTCACGAGTTCTGTTTTCATATTTGAAGGATACTTTTATGATACTTTGGGTCAAGTTGCATGAAGATATCCTGATCCGCATGCTCTGGCTGTCCTCGAACAGCCCTTGCCGGCAGGCCGTGGTCGGTACGTCGAACCGGTTTGTCGGGGAGTGCCGATGTTTCGAATTCAGAGGGCATGGGCACCTAGGTCATCAGTGACATAGCCTGCCTGTCCCCTGAGATATTTGAGTGGCAGGGTCTCGAACCGCTGACCATCTACAAGGCCACGGGATGCGCCCATTGCAATCACACCGGGTATCAGGGACGTCTGGCCATCCACGAGATGATCCTTGTCGACGAAACCATCCGCAAGATGGTCGTTGGCAACTCGCCCATCGAAGACTTGCAAAAGGCCGCCACAGCAGCCGGATATCAATCCATGCGCTATGACGGCCTCAAAAAGGTCATTCGGGGCCTGACAAGCCTTGAAGAAATCGAAAGGACCGTGCCTGATTTCTAAACCGAACCCGAACCAGAATCCGTTTTGAACACTTCGTGTTTCAAACCGGTTTTGATTGAGAACTTCAGGACATCACAACCTCTCCCTTCTTCTTGAGCACAAGGGCCCCGACCACGGCGGTAAACGGGGCAACCATCACCAGTCCGAAACTCCCCACCAATGTCTTCAAAACCTCAGCTGCCACATAGATGAGGTTGAACACGTTGATCAGCGGAATGCCCTGGGCCATGAAGGCCATGAGCATGGTCACGTAGCCTCCCGAATAGGCGAGCAGCAATGTCGTGGTCATGGTTCCGACCACGGAGCGCCCCACCACAAGACCGGAACACAATGCCTTGGAACGGCTCAGATCCGGTTTTTTGGCCATAACCTCATCCATGGATGCTGCCACGTCCATGGCCAGATCCATGACCGCACCCGAGGCTGCCAGAAACACGGCCGATGCGTAGATTTTAGCCAAATCGAGGTGACCGAATCCGGAATAGAGCAGGGTTTCGGCAAAGGGCATAACTGCACCGTGCATATGGAACGATTGAGTGAAAATCATGGAAAGGATGCAGCTGGTCAGTATGCCGAGCAGGGCCCCGGAAAAGGCGGTCACCCCCTTTCTGGTCATTCCGGCGACCATGAAGATGATCACTGCAGTGAGCACGACGACCACGCCCAGGGAAAGCAGGATAGGGTCCCACCCCTTGAGAAGCCCGGGAACCAGAAGTTTCCATATCACGAACCCCGAAAAAATAAACGACACAAGGGCCTTGGTCCCTGTCCATCCTCCGAACACGATAAGGGCGCCGGCAAAGAGCACGAGCAGGAACAGTTCCAGATCGATCCTGTAATGCTCCTGAGGATTGACAAACACGATCTCTCCGCTTTGATCCACTGTCAGAACCACCAGCGCCTTGTCCCCGGGTGCAAAAATCTTGTCCCTGTCCATCTGTCCCAGAACAGGGTTGTTACCCTGCACCACCTTTCCCTTGAACCTGCCGGTCAGTATCTCGAGGGTGACTGTCTGATCCCCTGTCTTGACCAGGCCGACCTGCTTGATGTCGGCATTGTCCACGCTGACGACCCTTGCCTTGCACCGCTCGGCCGATGTGTCCACGCGTTCGCCAAACCCTGTGGGCACAAACCACAGCCCGACACATACGGCACAGAATACCAGGGTGACGAGCATGGGACCGCGATGATGGATAATGTTCATGTCTACCTCGAAAAAACACCGCCCGGTGGAAAACGCAGGTTCCACCGGGCGATGAGAGACGCTATCAATGGGTGAAGCCTTAACAAAAAGGCCCCTTTTGAACCTGCTTTACTGAGCCATGGCCATGACTGCTGCGGAAGACGCCGAAGCCGAGTGAACCTTGGGTGCGATGCCCATGGCCTTCATGAGCTTCTTGGCCACATCGGTGTTGTCATAATAGCCGTTGAAATCCCTGGCGGCAACGCCGATGGCCGAGGTGGTGACGGGAACACCGGTGTGCTTGTATGAGGTCCAGGCAAGTCCGGCCTTCTGGTCGAGGATGTGGGTCAGGGTCACGGCCAGGGGATCGTAGCCGCCGTACAGGAGATAGGTTTCGTAATTCTTGGACTTTTCCGTGTCACCCTTCATGCTCCGATTGAAGGATTCCTTGATCTGAGCCAGCTCGAAAGGCTTGAGTACCATGGGATCGGTCTTGGAATCGCCCGTGAACTTGAGGCCGAAATACCCGGTGATCAGGGGTTTGGCGGCATCGAACCCGGCATTCTTTTCCTTGAGACTCTTGATCATGTCGTCGGAAAATTTCTGGAAGGACACCTTCTGCTTGCCCAAGACATCGAAATCCGTGGAGTACTTGGTTCCGGCAAAACCGAGGGTCAGACCACCGCACTCATGGTCGCCGGTGACCACGATGAGGGTCTCGGAAGGATGCTTCTGGTAGAACTTGTAGGCCTCGTTGATGGAGGCATCAAAGGCCAGTGTGTCTTCGATGGCTGCGGTACCGTCATTGGCGTGGCAGGCCCAGTCGATCTTGCCGCCTTCCACCATGAGGAAAAAACCGTTTGTGTTGTCCAGCAGTTCGATGGCCTTGGCCGTGAACTCGGGCAGTGAAATGTCAACGGGACGGGTATCGATGGCATAGGGCAGGGCCTTGGAATCCTGGAGCCAGGCATTGTGGGCGTAGACCTTGCCGCAACGCTGGCCAAGAGACATGAACTCGTTCTTGTCCGTGACTACCTTGTAGCCGTTCTGTTTGATCAGATCCAGGGCGTTGCCCTTGTAGTCCACGGAATTGTTCTTCTTGTTGGTCGGGTCCTTGAGGCCGCCACCGCCAAAAAAATCGAAATCACTCTCGGCCAGGGCCACATCGATATCATAGTACTGGCTGCGTTTTTTCACATGGGCATAAAAGGCAGCCGGAGTGGCATGGTCGATGGACACCGACGAGATGATCCCGACCTTCTGTCCCTTGTCACGGGCCATTTCGGCAACGGTCTTGACCTTGGCGGTATCCGGAGCCATGCCGATCATCCCGATGTTGGTCTTCTGACCGGCAGCCAGAGCCGTGGCCGAAGCGGCCGAACCGGTGATGAAGCGGTCTGCCGCATAGGTGGTTGTCATCCCCTGGGCGGGAAAGCTGTCCATGAGAAGCCGGCCCTTGATGAACTGGGCAGCACTGGTACGCTGGGGGATTCCCATACCGTCACCGATGAACAGGAAGACATACTTGGCGTTCTTGGCAAACGCGTTTCCAGCGAAAAAAACCACACAAAGGCTTGCCACAACGGCAAACATGACCATCCGACCGAACAAAAACTGAGAGCGTTGTTTCATGGGTAAGACCTCCTTTTTTGCCCATGATCCTATCCGATACATACGACAATCAGGTTGCAGGAACGAAACAATTTCACAACTCGACTGTTTCCCGCCTCTTCCATTTCTCCCCATTTTTCTCCAGCAGCTTCCTGTCCATGTCCTCCCGTCCGTTGAAATACCCGCATGCCTTGTAGTAGCGGATGTCTTCCAAAAACACCCGGCGGTAGTGTGCATCTCGCACCATTTTGGAACAGATGTTCATGGGATGACGCATCAGTTCCGTCAGGGGAAAAGTCATCTCCGACGGGTCTCTGAAGCATTCCCAGTCACAGGCACGGCAAAAGGGCGTTTTTGGCAATGACGAGAAATCAAGATCTTCCAGAGGCCCGAGGTCTTCATCGGCACGGTATCCGCACGGGAAGACATGGCCCGATTTGGTGTCAATGAAGAAGAAATCCAATCCTCCCCGACAGGGAGCGGAGGATAAAGGACGCCCCTTGTACTGGTCGATCAATCCGAGCAGGGACGATCTCGGGGTGAACAGCCGCATCCGGGATCTGAACCTGGGTAGTATATTGTACAAGGCCCTGAACATGGCCACCTTTTCCTCTGCCGTGAATCTGATCATGGTTTCGGCCGAGGTGGCCGCGTACACGGCCTGGGATGCATCCTCCATACTCATGGGGTAGCAGCAATTGACAATGGTGAACCCGAGTTCCTCGACAAAGGAAAAAAACCGTTCAAAACTCCGCTCGAACCCGGCCTGGAGGAAGTCTTGCGGCTGTCCTGGAGCGAGCTCTTCGGGATCCCCGCCTGTCAGACGGTTGATCCCGAGATTGGCCGAAGGAAAAATCCCGTGCTCATGAAAAATGGGCAATGCCCTGGTCAGCCCCTCGACCATGCCGGGAAGCCCGCGATTGCGTTCATGCAGATCGGGATCGCAGGAGTCCAGACTGATCCAGATATTGCGAACCTTTGTGGCTGACAGCCGCGCGGCAAGATCGTGCATGGCATCGGCGAATCCGGGTCTGGCGTGATTGCAGAACATGTATCCGTTGGTGCCCGTGCGGATGAAACGGATATGTTTCCGTCCGGCATATTCCAGACAATCCATGAGTCGATCCCTGACCAGAAAGGGTTCTCCCCCGGTAAAGGAAACAGCCTGCATGTTGCGCTCAGCCATGGTATCCACAATTTTTCGAATGCGTTCCATGGACAGGGTCGAACGGGAAAAGGGTGAGGTCACACGCATGCCGCATTGGGCACAGCGGGCATTGCACCTGTCGGTCAGTTGAATGACGACCTGGCCGGGAACATGACCACCGAGAAAGGACGTGAGTGACGAAAACGTGAATAGAGAAGACGTGGATTTCATAGGAGACATCTCTATGCCGATCCCGTGACAGCCGGATTGCATGCAAACATCAATGCGGTGACAATCCTACCCGATTCTTCCACCACGACAAGCCCATAAAAAAACCCGGAAACGTGGCAGACCGTTCCGGGTTCGTCATGACGAGACGTACACATCCTGGTTGGTACAACGTTCCCGAATGGAGGGTTTCAGTGGTCATAAAAAATATATGGACCCGCCCGGGATGCAAGAGAAATTTTCAGGAAAATCAAAATCGGATGCTTTCATATATTCAGCTTTAATAATAGGTTTTTTACCCTGAGCCTTGATGGAGTTCCGCGCTCACGCTCCTTATCAAAACTGCGGCCTCGAAGGCCGTTAGTTTAATAAGGAGCGTGAGCCGGTCCGACCGGTTTCCCATCAGAATTTCTCTGTGCTGCATTTTTGAGGCAGGATTTTGTTGGTTTTCAAAAATAGACCTGTTGGCAGCTTTATTGGGGGTCGGACCTTGTTATCTGACTGGAATGTTATTATAAAAATCCCAAAGCAAGCCGTCTTTACCGCTTAGGACGGCTATTTTGTCCTCCAAATGGGTGCTGTAAGGAGGGTGATGCTCTTTTAAGACCAAAGACAGGCCTTTTTGAGCTATTATTATAAGCTATCTTTGGCTGTTATCTTGGCCCGACCCCGATAAGGTGTCATTGTGGATGGACTGGGATGTCCGGGATATGGAAACGGGCTATTTCGTCCGGTCGCGTTTTGTGAGCAGATAGGAGCGCAGCAGGCGAGGGAGTTTCAAAGCGCCCAGAACGGGGTAAGCCAGCCATGAGAATAAATCAGCTCTGGAAGATATCCTGATCCGCATGCTTTGTCTGTCCTCGAACAGCCCTTGCCGGCAGGCCGTGGTCGGTGCGCCGAACCGGTTTCTTCCGGGTGCAATGAAATAAAATCAGGCCGAAGAGGGAATATACCTCGCATATTTTCGGGAGCCGGGAGCACCCGGGTCGAGCTTGATGTGCGCTTGATCAACCGCAGCCGAGAGATAATTTGGGAAACAGTGTTACCGCTACGCTCATTTGTATATCCTCACACATACAGCGCCAGCTTCAATCCAAGGCCGAACAGACACACCCCCACCATTCTTTCCAGATTGTGCTGCCATCGTTCACGCAATTTTTCTGTATGGGAATTGGTCAGCATCACGACCACAAGGGCGAACCACACAAGGTGGGTCAGGGAGATGAAGATCCCGATGCCGATTTCCACAGGGAGTGAGGTTGCCGGAGAAATCGAAATCCGGCCCCGGGCTGATCACGGCCAGAACGGTCACCAGGCCGACCAGTGCGATATGTGATTCAACGAGATACATGTGCGTTTGACGTGCGGGTGTGTAATGATGCCGCAGATTGTTTTCTGGAGCCCCTACCGGGGGGCTGCAAAACCGTGCGATTCATGATCGTCCCTCGAGTTTTGGGGAGTGTCGTTATAAGTATGTATGCGCAGATGCTTATGAACAGTACAGGATGCTACGTGCTCAATCCGGATGAGAGTCCTGCAGTTCCTGATTCGCACGTTGTACAAGATGTTCGGCTGCCCAGGCATTGAGACTTTGGTTCGCGATTTGGGCGGCCAATGCAACGGCACGGTGTCCTTCCGGAGAGAGTCGAAGGACGAATTTTCCCGAATACGGTTTTTCCGGTGACTCGCCAAGCTCATGACAGAAGTCCAGATAGGTATCGACCGATGTGTGAAATTCCTGTTCGAGTTGTTTGGCATCGTCCGATTGGAAGGTAATGGTATCGCGTGTATTGATCACACGCCCATAAAAGAGCTTTGCATCCTTATCAAAGGTGATCTCTCCAAGATAGCCTTTGTAGGTCAACATGTCCTTGTGTGTCATGGTCGAATCCCCGCTCGTTGTAAAAATCCTCTGATATCCTCGACAGCACCTTTGACCGCTTCCTTTTGGGGATGTGGCGTATGGAAAACTGCCCGTTGATCACCAAGTTTGACGCAAACCCGTGAGCCCTGCCTTTGCAGGAGGACGGCTCCACATGCTTTGAGGAGGCTCTCGATGTCTGCCCATTTGATTGTCGCTCGTGTCGGTTGCGCGTACACAGCCTGGAGCGTTTTGATCTGTTTTTTGTTGAGCGTCATCTGGTGACATCCTTTGTTGAGATCCTGTGACTAGTATTATGCTGTGATACTAATCTGTCAAGTAACCGAGTCTCGGGAAAGAGGGCACTCGGCAACAAATGATGAGGTGGTGTTTTCGATGACGCGACGTGTGCTATCACGCTGATATCAATGACGGTTTGTAAGGATTGCGAAACGTGATCGGATCAGGTTAGAAAAAGCGCTTGGAAGGATGGATCGCAAACACTAACCGGGCAGGTATATGTGGATATTCATATTCTGATCACCGTATTCGAGTCCGTATCCCTGCTTCTGGGGATCGGGATTTTCGGCCTGTGGATCATGAGCCGTCGGGTTCTCCCAGAAAAGGCCATGGGCATCCTTTCCACGCTGGCCCTGGATATTGCGCTGCCCAGTCTCGTGTTTGTGAACATTCTGGACAATTTCCAGCCGGATGCTTTTCCCGGGTGGTGGCTGCTTCCTGTGTACTGGGCCGTGTTCACCCTGTTCCAGGGGGGTCTTACCGCTCTTTTTTCCCTGATATCCAAACGGGATACACGCAGGGAATTTGCCGCAAGCCTGTTTTATCAGAACGCCCTGTTCTTTCCCCTGGCCATACTCGGCGAAATGTTCGGGGTTGATTCACCATATATTGTGAAGCTCTTTTTTTTCATGCTGCTTTTTCCTTCCCTGCTGTTCAGCACCGCGCACCTTTTTTTCAAGAACACCCACAAAAAATTCGACTGGGCCAAGATCGTCAACAAGGTCCTGCTGGCCACCATCCTGGCCACCTCGCTGCGGCTGCTCGGGATTGGGGATATCGTCCCGGACGTGGCAGTGTCCGCCCTGCGCCTTGTGGGGAACATGACCCTGCCTCTGCTCTTTCTGATCCTGGGCGGCACTATCTATATCGATTTCAAGGGCAAGGGAAAGATCCATCCCCTTGAGGTCGGGAAATTCGTTCTGGTCAAGAATTTCCTCTTTCCCCTGGCATCCCTGGTGGTGCTTCTCATCCTGCAGCCGCCTTTTCCCATCGCCCTGCTGGTGATTCTGGAAGCTGCCGTGCCTCCCATAACAGCCATCCCCATTTTTACCGAGCGGGCAGGTGGCAACCGGGAAATCGTCAATCAGTTCATGGTTGCCAGTTTTGCCGTCTCCCTTGTTTCCATCCCCCTCATGATGGGGCTCTTCAGCCTGTATTTTGCACCGCCGGTGCCGTAATCCCTTCATTGGAGACGGATTGGACCTGCAGAGCGATTCGTACGCGCCCTCAAGGAAAATCTGATGTGGTTGAAGTACTTCATCAGGACCGTGGAAGCGCTTTTGCTGGTCTTGCTGGAATGCATAGAAAGGTATACTTGGCACAGGATCGTCGGCTGCCATGACTGCAGAACGGCTGCACTGGTGAAAACGAGGCCATCAAGTTGCCTGAAGCGGCTTGATCAACCCAAATGAGTACCCCAAAAATTATGGATCGCTATGGGAGGATCGGATGAAGCGTAGAGAATTTATGAAAATGTTGGCAATTTGTGCTGTCGCATGCAATGCGGGGGGGCTTCCGGCTTTGTCTGCGTATGCCAGGTCGCTCAACCAGGAAGATCTCGACCTACTCAAGGGCGCACCCCGCTACAAAGTCTGTGACGCGCATTTTCATTATGTTGATTTTTTGCAGCATACCGACGGAATCGCCCCGTTGCTTCAGGCCATGAATGCCAACGGTGTCGAGCATATTGCATTTTGGGGTATGCCGTTGGTTAAAAAATGGGACAAAGGCGATCCAAAAGCTCCCAATTATTATCTGGACGACAACTCCCGGGCCTATTGGTATTCTGCAACGGATTTTTTGGTGGCCCGAGCGTATTTGAGCGTTCCCACAAAGCAACGCCATCGGTTTCACCCGTTTTTGTGCGGATTCAATTGTACGGACAAGTACGCCGTGGATCACGTCAAGCGTATGCTGCATGCCTTTCCCGGGATGTGGCAGGGAATCGGAGAAATTTTGGCCCACCGGGACGATCTCACCAATCTCACTTACGGCGAAACCGCGCGGGCCAACCATGAGGCCCTGTCCCTGGTGTATGATTTGGCTGCGGAAAACGATCTGCCGGTCAATCTTCACAACAACTGTACTTCACGCGGCAGCCTCGAGGAACTTTTGTATGTGTACGAAGTTGAAGATGCGTTGAAGAATCATCCCAAAACACGCATCACGTGGGCACATGCCGGATTGAGCAGATATCTTGATGTTGACTTGGTCAAGTATGTCAAGATGTTGGATGCGATGCTCGACAAGTACGCAAACCTTACCATTGATTTGTCGTGGTTGATCTATGAGCACTACGTGACTCGCGGACTTCCCGAATTGGCAGTACGCTCCTGCTGGTTGGATATTGTGGAGGCCTATCCCGATCGGTTTATGATCGGTACGGATTGTGTGGGCCATTATACAAATTATCCTTTCAACATTCGCAAATACTACACGATGCTGGATGCGTTGACCCCGGAAACGGCTCAAAAGGTTGCACGGGAAAATTTTCTTTCCATCCTTCCGGCGACCGTTCGAAACAATATGCCGGCGGATGCTTTAGCCTGAAGTCGCAAGGGGGCTACGAGATGTAACAATCACTCGTTCTCAGGGTAATCCAGCCGAGGAACGAGACTCCTGGTGTTTTTTTCGCTCTGTTCATTCTTCTGGTGGGCGGGATGGTCCTGCAGG
>NZ_JBUDSQ010000081.1:0-11654 GCF_054921335.1 Desulfoplanes sp.
CCTATCCCTTAAATCTTAACCCTTAAAACCATCCTCCCCATGTCCAAACTCCTTGAAGTCAAAAACCTGGTGGTCAAATTCGGTCTCCGTTTCGGTGACCTGACAGCGCTCAACGATATTACCTTTTCCCTGGACCGGGGTGAGCGGATGGGGCTTGTGGGCGAATCCGGCGCGGGCAAATCCGTGGCCGGTTTTTCCATAATCAACCTGATCAGCCAACCCGGATTCATCGATTCCGGTGAAATCTTTTTCGAAGGTGAAGAGATCAGCCATTATCCTCTGGAAAAGATGCGCCATTTGCGCGGGAACCGAATCAGTATGATCTTTCAGGACCCCATGATGACCTTGAACCCGGTCCTGACCGTCGGCACCCAGATGGTCGAAACAATCCTGGCCCACAAGCGCATGTCCAGGAAAGAAGCCGAAGCGATCGCCGTCGAAAAGTTGAGCAACGTATACATTCCGTCGCCTGAAAAACGGCTCAGCCAGTACCCCCATGAGATGTCGGGAGGTATGCGCCAAAGGATCGTCATCGCCATCGCCTTATTGACCAACCCGGGCCTGATCATTGCCGATGAACCGACCACGGCTCTAGACGTGACCATCCAGGCCGAAATCATGGATCTTCTACTCGAACTCTGCGGAACAAAAAAGATGGGCCTCATCCTGATCACCCACGATCTCGGCGTGGTCTCCCAGGTGACCCAAAAAGTGGCGGTCATGTATGCGGGCCGGATTGTTGAAAAGGGGTTGACCGACGACATCATCCACAACCCGAGACATCCGTATACCCAGGGTCTGATCAGCGCCCTGCCCCAGAGTAAACACCGGGGCAACCGTCTCAATCAGATCCCCGGCATGATGCCCAATCTCACCTCCATCCCCAAGGGCTGCGCGTTTAATCCGCGGTGTTCCATCTGCACGGACATCTGCAAAGAGCACGAGCCGGAGTTGCATCCATGCACCGGTGCTAGCGGGATGGTGGCATGTCATTTGGTAAAAAAAGGATAACATATAGAGATTATTTGCTACAGGATAGCCGACACGTTGTGGAACATCTCTACGCTTCATAATGACAACGCAAGGCCCCCAAAAAAAGTTACCACCGTACATCCTGCATCCTATGTCATATATTCTCTATTCTAAATCCTGCATCTTACATCATATATCTTTTATCCTTTATCCTTAATTGCCCATGCAACCAAAACTAACCACTTCCATAGAAAAGATTCTCTCGGTCAAGAACCTGGTCAAGATATTCGATATTTCAGGCGGGTTTCTCGATCAGCTCACCCTCAAGGAGGGGAAACCCCAGCGCATCAAAACCACGGTCAAGGCGGTAAACGACGTCTCCTTCAATATATTTCCCGGGGAGACCTTCAGCGTGGTTGGGGAATCAGGGTGCGGTAAATCGACCCTGGGCAGAACTATTCTGGGCCTCTATCCGCCGACCACCGGCAAGGTTCTGTATCGGGGTGAACGGATAGACAACATCAACCCCAAAGGAATGATCCCCTACCGGGCAAAGATGCAGATGATCTTCCAGGACCCATACGCCTCCCTCAACCCAAGGATGAAGGTCAGGCAAATCCTCCAGGAGCCCGTGGCCTTCCACCGACCGGATAAATCCCCCGTAGAACTTTCGGACAAGGTCGCTGAGATCATGGATCTTGTTGGGGTCGATCCGGCGTGGGCCGACCGGTTTCCCCATGAATTCTCAGGAGGACAGCGCCAGCGGATCAGTATCGCTCGTGCATTGATGGTCGATCCCGAGTTCATCGTTGCCGACGAGCCGATTTCCGCACTTGACGTATCCATCCAGGCCCAGATCCTGAATCTGCTCATGAACGCCCAGGAAAAAAAGGGACTGACCTATCTGTTCATCACCCATGACCTCTCTGTCGTCGAGCATATCAGCACACGTGTCGCTGTCATGTACTTGGGTTCGCTGTGCGAATTGGCCCGCACCGAGGATCTTTTCCAATCTCCGCAACACCCCTATACCCAGGCCCTGTTGAGCGCCATCCCCCGGCTGGGGCACAAGGGACGCAAACATATCAAGCTCATGGGGGAGGTTCCAACCCCCATCAATCTGCCGTCGGGCTGCTTCTTCCACGGCCGCTGCGTGCACGCCGACAAACGGTGCATCAACGAGCGTCCCGAACTGCGCACCCTTGAAAACGGCTCCAAGGTCGCCTGCCACGCGGTACAGGAAGGAAGGATCTAACCCACCATGGGGGCCCGATTTTATCCTGGACCGCACAGGGATGGACACGGGAACGTGGCCCATGGACCATACAAGATCCTTGTTTCCATGCCCACCCTTCCCCGGATCATATCCCGTCCAGGCAGCCTATCCTATGGCCGGGAATTACCAGGATCTCCCTCCACATCCTGTTTTCCTGAAGCCCCGGCGTGGTCCTGCTTGACCTTGTCCATGGCCATACCTATTTTAGTCAGCAATTCTGTAGAATCCACCGATTTGACCACATAGTAGTCCGCTGCAATAGATTTAAAATCTTGCTGAAAACTATCGTAGGCGGTGCACAGAATGACCGGGATTTTTTGGTCCTCCCGTCGGATTTCCTGTAGAAGATCAAGACCGGACCGTTCCGGACCCAGCTTGATGTCCAGGACAACAACATCCGGCCCTTCGGATTCGATCAGCGGGACAATCTCGTCGCTCCCGTCCGAAACAGCTACCAGATATCCGGCGCTTTCCAGTTCTTCCTGGTAGAGCATCCGGATATGGGGTTCATCGTCAACCACAAGAACTTTCTGTTTTAGCATCATCGACTCTCCGGCTTTTTTTCATGGTTACACCCTGCTACCCCGGGTCGAAAAAACATACAACCCATGAGCGAAAAATCGCTCCAAACCACCATATGACAGAGGGACCAGGGTTCCCATACCAGATGCATACCCCTGGTTCAACGAAAACCTACACCCCGGAGATATCCAAAGAAATGGTAGATGTAGTCATCGAACCGGATGGGACCAAACACGTCTTTCCCAAAATTACTTCCGTGCTCCAACTCCTGAACAAACTCAAACGCAAACCCGGGAACGTCCTGGTCATCCGCGACGGCGGATTGCTCACCCCGGACCAAAAAATCGGCCACAACGGCACGATCATCGTCCGTGATGTCGTCTCGAGGGGATAGAACATGAAATGCAAGAGATGCAAACAACCAGCCGTCGTGGCTTTGCCAAGCCACAACACGGCCTTTTGCAGGGAATGCTACCTCATTTTCTTTGCACGACAGATAGAACGGGCCATCCATTCCCACCGGATGTTCTCCAAAGAAGACAAACTCCTCGTAGCCATCAGCGGGGGCAAGGATTCCCTGGCCGTTACCTGGCAACTCAAACAACTCGGCTACGATGTCTCCGGTCTGCACCTTGATCTGGGTATAGGCACGTCATCGAATATAGCCCGGACTATCTCGCAAGGATTCTGCGACCGGTTCGACATTCCTCTGGAAATTATCGAATTTTCCCGCCATGGCCTGGCCATTCCCGGGGTCAGGGAGAGGGTCAAACGCCCCATCTGCTCGGTATGTGGTCAACTCAAACGCTACTTCTTCAATAAGACCGCTGTCCAGGGAGGGTACACGGTTCTGGTCACCGGACACAATCTGGATGACGAAGTGGCCCGGTTGTTCTCCAACGTTCTGGCATGGGACCCGACCTATCTGGCAAGCCAGGGACCGGTTCTCCCCAGGGAGAACGGATTTGTCCAGAAGGTGAAACCCCTTTGCACCGTCTCTGAGTTTGAAACCGCCAATCTCTGTTTCCTAGCCGGGATCGAATACGGCTACCACCCCTGTCCTTTCAGCAAAAAGGCCAGTTTCACCACCTACAAGCACCTATTGAACCAGCTCGAGGAATCCCAGCCCGGACGCAAACGCAGTTTTTATCAAAAATTTCTCGACCAGGGGCGTCCGCACTTCCAGGATACCAGGGAAAATTCCTCGCCCCTCCACCCCTGCCCACAATGCGGTTTCCCCACCTCCTCGCCCGAAGGCGAACCCTGCGGCCCCTGCCGTATTCAAGGATACATGCTCAAGGAATGATACCCCACTCACTCGGGATAGCCGCCATTTCCAGACACTCCTTCCGATGGCACGGTTTTTTTCAGTCCTGAGATGCCGTTGTCTCTTTTCCCCCCACCCCGGCGCGGGCCGGGACCTTGGAATCCATGCAACACGCCAGGATTCCCAAGAGAGCACCGGGCACAGAAAAATCCCGGCTCCGGTCACGTGTCATGTAGCGCGGCCCTCTGCCTTCTGCCCTCTATCCCCCATCAAGGGCACCCTCGCACACCTAGCGACCCTCCCATCTTGCCCTTCCGTCCCATAATGTTTCAAAGTGTACCACAAACCCGTTCCGCCATACGTTCCGTTTTGTCTTTTTTTGGTTTACACGTTTTTTGGATATTTATAATACCCTAAAATTTATGCGTTTTTTTTATGGCACCTTGTTTGCTATTTCACAAGCCGTCCATCAACCATTGTCCTACACGGCGTATGAACCCGAAAGTCCTCTTTGTCGAAACCGACAGAACCTTTGCACTCCACCTCTCTTCCAGGCTCAGGGAGCAGGATATCCTGGTTACGGAACACATCGGGGTCAACGGGGTGATCGATCATCTCCGGAACGAGCCTTGCGGGATCGTGCTCATCGACATGGAGCGGGTAAAAGGGGAGGGCATCGCCCTTATCAAGATGATTAAAAAAGCTTTTCCCCGCAAAGAAATCATATTACTGACCAATCCGGAGCAGGTATCCCTGTCCATAGAGGCCATGAAGGTCGGCCCGTTTGAAGAACTCTACCTTCCCCTGGATACGCGGACATTGGTAAAAACCATACGACAGGCCCAGCAACGCTTGGAAAGCTCGAATACCGAGCCGTCAATACAGTACAATCGCTTCTATAATGGAGGAGGTCTAACGTGAAAACAACCAAGGTCAAGGAACTCATGGTTCCTATCGGAGAATACGCGCAACTCGATGAGACCCGAACCCTTTACGACGCCATCGTGACGTTGCGCAGCCTCCAAAAAGAAAAAAAGGAAAACCTGCATACCAGCGTACTTATCGTGACCCAAGAGGGAGATATCGCCACCATGCTGACGATATTGGACATCTTCCGCTTCATGGAGCCCAAGTACAAGGAAGTCCAGGAGATCGACCTTTCCAGGTTCGGCATGCAGCCTGGTTATGTCGAAGAAATGCTCGAATCCTATGACCTCTGGGCCAATCCCCTGGAGGACTTCTGTCGTAAGACCGGCCAGGTTTTCCTGAAAGACATAAACCGGAAAATGATCCCCAGAGACGTCATCGAATCCAATGCAACGCTGGATACAGCGGTCCACCGCATGATTGTGGACAACAAACACTCCCTGCTGGTGAAAGAAAAAAACAAATTTGTGGGGGTACTCCGCTCCTTCGATATCTTCAGAAGATTTTGTGAAGCCATTGACCAATGCGAAATTTCTTGACGCATAGCATAGACAAGAATGATCATTCACCCCAAACAAGCAAGGAGAAATAAATAATGACTGCAGCAAAAACCGGTGGAATTGAATGGAGCCGGATTTTTTTCATCCTACTTGGTGTTACCCTGTTCACCGTTGTCTACTACTGTCCACCCTGGCCGGACGCGGTCAACCCGATAACCGGAGACCACATCGTCCTGAGCAAGGAAGGCAAGGGGGCCCTGGCCGTGTTTTTACTCGCCGGTATCTGGTGGGTCTTTGAGGTTGTACCCATCGGCATCACCAGTCTAACCATCGGGGTTCTCCAGGCCATGTTCCATGTCCGTGACGCCAAAGTGGCCTTCAAGGATTTTATGGACCCTTCGGTCCTGTTCATCTTTGCATCCCTGATCATCGGTGCAGTGTTCACCAAAACCGGATTGACCAAACGTCTGGCCTATAAAATGCTCATGGTCGTCGGCGAAAAGACGAGCATGATCTATCTGGGCTGCTTCATCGTCACGGCCGCCATGACCCACGTCATGGCCCACACGGCCGTGGCCGCAACCATATACCCTCTGCTGTTGACCATCTATGCAATGTACGGCGAAGGCGACAAACCGACCAAATTCGGTAAGGGATTGTTCATGGGTATGGCCTACGTGGCCGGCGCCGGAAGCATCGTCACCCTGCTCGGGGCGGCCCGCGGCGCCGTGGCTATCGGTTTCTTCAAGGAGATCATCCACACGGACATCACTTTTTTTCAGCTGACCTATTACATGGCCCCCATCGGCTGGCTCATGGTCTTTCTCCTGTGGGGCTTCTTCATGATCATGTTCAAGCCAGAAAGGAAGACGATACCCGGCCTGCGCGAAAAGGCCCGTGAGCTCAACTCGGTCCTCGGCCCCATGACCCGGGACGAAATCCTGGCCGCGGTCATTGTCGGCGGTGTCATCCTGGTCATGTCTCTCCGGTCCTTTGTTCCCGAACTCAAGGCCATCGACAAGACCGCCATCATTCTGGTCTCGACCATCCTCTTCTATGTGCTGAAGATTCTGGACATCAAGAACCTGGAAGATGTTCCCTGGAACATCATCCTCCTCTTCGCCGGGGCCATGAGCATCGGTTTCTGTCTCTGGCAGACGGGCGCGGCCGAATGGCTGGCCATCAACTGGCTAAACATGTTCAAGGATTCCCATTGGTTCGTCTTTGTCATGTCCATCGCCTTCTTTGTCATGATGATGACCAACTTCATCATGAACGTGGCCGCCATCGCCATTTCCCTACCGGTCGCCCTGGTCATCGCGCCCTTCCTGCACGTGGCCCCGGAAGTCATCCTGTTCTCCTCCCTGGTGACCGCAGGTATGCCCTTCCTGCTCCTGGTGGGAGCGGCTCCCAACGCCATCGCCTACGACTCAAAACAGTTTACAACCGGGGAATTCTTCATGTACGGAGTTCCTGCCAGCATACTGCTCATGGCCGTGGTCGGTCTGGCCGTCTATGTGATCTGGCCGCTGATGGGCATGCCCATCATCATCCCATAATCCTCAACAAAAATCGGCAAGAGAAATAAAGCCACGGAAGGCCCTCCTGCCTTCCGTGGTTCTTGTTATCCCTCAACGACAAACCGACGCGATGGAACGCCAAGGAGGCTCATGGAACACTTACGCCAACTCACCCGACGTATCGTCAACCGGATCAACATCAACCTACGCGGCCCCAAGGTAGACTGCGGCCCCTACGCCCTTGATCTCATCCCGGAAGAAAAATTCGCCCAGTTCTATGCGTTCTACGGGCTTTCACCGGACCTGCCCATGCACTTACGATTCAAAGGTTCCTGCCTGGCCGGAAGCTACTTTTTAGGCCGATGCAACGCGGAGCACTCCCTGATCTACAAAACCGACATCCGTGGAGACGAATTCAAGCGCAGGGGCACGGAGTTCAATTACGAGGGGCTGCGCATCCCCCTGCACCATGACGAAAAGGTGATCATCCGGGACAGTTTCCTGGTCAAGACACTGGTGCACAATTTCTCCCACGATCCGGAGAACCTGGAAGAATTCCGCATCCAGAACACCCTGTCTCTCCATTATGCCAACATCCACGGCGCACCCATGGAGGGCGCTTTCCTGGGACCTTTTGCCACGGTGGACCTCACATCACTGCACGACTGCGTCGTCGGTACCTTTGCCTACGTCCAGGTCGGCGAGCTCTCCCACGAATGGATAGAGCCGGGCATGGTCTGGGTCCGTTCCGAGGGGAGTTTCGATTTCAGATACCGTTTTCCCCTGGAACCGTTGAAAAAATATATCGACCTCCAGCCCAACAAACGTCCCACGGGCATCCTGTTCGATTTTGTGGAGTCCAGGAAACAAGAGTTTGAATCCATCTATTGTCGGGTCCAGAACCAACCCCCCTTCTCAACCAAGGGGGCATCGGTCAGTCCCTATGCCGTGGTAAAACCCAAGACATCGATCGGTGAGAACGTCCTCGTCGCTCAGCGGGCATATATTGAGAACTCGTCTCTGGGACGCGGCTCCAATGCCCAAGAAAATTGCTACATCATCGACTCGACCCTCGGAGGGAACAACGTCACCGCCCATGGGGGAAAAATCATCAACTCTGTCCTCGGGAACAATGTATTCGTCGGCTTCAATGCGTTCCTGCACGGGAAGAAAAATGCCGCTGTGACTATTGGCAAGGATTCGATCATCATGCCCCATGCGGTCATCGATGCCGAGGAACCCGTGGTCATCCCGGAAAACACCGTGGCCTGGGGCCTGATAACCTGTCAGGAAGATCTCGAGCAGAACAGCGTCTCCCTCGACAAACTTGCTCAAGTGGACGGCAAGCTGGAACTCGGGTCCATGGTTTTCCAGGGCAGCGGCAAAACCTTCGTGGATGCGTTCAAGCACCGGATCACGCACATCCTCGAGGCCAACGGGGCCTTTTACAGCGGACAGGATATGGCCGGACACGCCCAGAAGGGACAGGACATCTCCTTCAACATCATCCAGCCCTATGCCGAAGGACCGCTCCGTGGCATGTACCCGACAATGGACATCACCCATCTCGATGGCTAGTCCCGCAAACAGCAATCCTTGTGGCCAATCCACATCCACCCCTAACATATCCCCAACGTGGAGTCCCATATGCCCAAAACAGTCGCTCAGGCATTGAACAAAAACCTTCTGGGAAATTCCCCGGACTGGTACAAGCTGACCATTATCGGTTTTCTGGTCGCCAATCCGGTTCTCCTGATGACCCTCGGTCCATTCATCACCGGCTGGATCCTCATCGGAGAATTCATATTCACCCTGGCCATGGCCCTGAAATGTTATCCGCTGCCGGCAGGCGGTCTACTGGCCATCGAGGCCGTGGCCCTCGGCATGACCTCGCCAGAAGCCGTATACAAGGAAGCGGCCCACAATTTTCCGGTGATCATGCTCCTCATGTTCATGGTCGCGGGCATCTATTTCATGAAGGATCTGCTCCAGTATACTTTTACCAAGATCCTGATCAAGGTAAAATCCAAAATCTGGCTGTCCCTGCTCTTTTGCTTCGCCGGGGCCTTTCTTTCTGCCTTTCTGGACGCCCTGACCGTGACGGCCGTGATCATCGCCGTGGCCTACGGGTTTTACGAGATCTACCATACCCATTGCACGGGCGGTTCCTGTTCCCTGAGCGAGGACGAAAGCATTGTCGACCAGAACCGGCTCGACCTGCGTCAATTCCGCGGCTTCCTCCGCAATCTCATGATGCACGGTGCCGTTGGCACGGCCCTCGGCGGGGTGATGACCATTGTGGGTGAGCCCCAGAACCTGCTCATCGGCCATGTCATGGATTGGCACTTTGCCGACTTCTTCATCAGGGTAGCCCCGGTGTCCGTGCCGGTTCTCTTTGTTGGCCTTATGACCTGCGTTCTCCTGGAAAAACTCTCTATTTTCGGTTATGGATTCAAACTCCCTATCAATGTTCGGGCCATTCTGGAGAACAGCGCCAGGGAAACCGAGTCAAAAATGACCAAAAAGCACCAGGCCGCCTTGTTCATCCAGGTCTGCGTGGCCATCTTCCTTATCCTGGCCCTGGCCTTCCATCTGGCCGAGGTGGGGATCATCGGGCTGGCCGTCATCGTCCTGCTCACCGCCCTGAACGGTGTCACCGAGGAACACAAGATCGGGCATGCCTTTGAAGAGGCGCTACCGTTCACCGCCCTTCTGGTCGTGTTCTTCGCCATTGTTGCCGTGATCCACGATCAGCACCTGTTCGCCCCGGTCATCCATGCCGTCTTGGAACTCTCGGGCAAAACCCAGCTGGCGGCCTACTATATAGCCAACGGGGTCCTGTCCATGATAAGTGACAACGTCTTCGTGGCCACGGTGTACATCACAGAAACCCAGCAAGCCTTCCTGGCCGGCCAGATCTCCAAAGAACAATTCGATCTGCTGGCCGTGTCCATCAATACCGGCACGAACATTCCCAGCGTGGCCACCCCCAATGGTCAGGCCGCGTTCCTGTTCTTGCTCACATCGGCCCTGGCTCCATTGATCAGGCTTTCCTACGGGGAGATGGTCAAGCTGGCATTCCCCTACACCATCACCATGTCTCTGGCAGGACTTGCCGCAACCATCTGGCTGCTGTAAGGAAGAATGGCCCGTTGCCCCCGTAGCGAGGGAGGCCACATACGCAACGAATCAGCACCAAGGGAGAATACCATGACCAAAGTATCATACGATGTCCGGCTGCAACTCAGCCATGACCACATGGACGCCGCCAAGGAAGCCATTGATAAGCTCTTTGCCATCTGGGAAGAAAACGTCGACCCTGAAGAAATGAGCATGCTCTTTGATATTCAGACGGGTGAAATCCTGTTCGATACCCGGGGGGAACACGACGTCTCCCCGTGGATCACCGACGACACTCCGCTCCTGCTCCATCAACTGGGAAAACTGGCCGTGAACGGGGCCTATGTCCACCACACCATGGACGGCAAGACCCTCAATTTCGCGGTGGGTCCCAACAAACTCGCCCGGCAACAGGCCCTGGAGATGGCCCACATCCGCAAGGCCATCTATTCCCTGAACGAGGCCGTTGAATACCTACCCGACGAGTACAAGCCCCAGGTTGAAGAACTGGTGACCACATTACGGAATCTGTACAAATAGGGGGCCCATAAGACGAAAAAGCATACCCCCCATACCTCCCAACCCTCCACCACAAAAAAAGGACAATATCCATCCAGGATGTTGTCCTTTTTTTGTTCCCTATGGAACAATACCGGCAAACGGTAAAAAATCCGCTCCGGCCCGACCGGAAAACATACCAGTTTTTTATTGCCAGTCAGGCATCGATTCCGTAATAGTTCCCTATTTATTTTGATCAACCACAGGAAGGGGCATCCGGCCCCTTCTCCAGGGCAAGGCCCCACAACGGGGCCAAACGTAGAGTAGTATTGGTACAACAATGAAAAAGCGAGGTACAACAATGGATGTTTCAAAATGTATGAAGACCAAACTCATCCTGGCCAGCCCAGAATGCGACTACAAACGCCTACTTTGTAAAATCGCCTCCCCCATGCCCAGACAGGTGTATATCGTTGACGGGGAGTATCGACTCCTGGGCATCGTTTCCGCCGTGGACCTGCTCAAACAGATCATGCCTTCGTACATGAATTCGGATCTCGCACGATCCATCACCGACGGTGCTGATTTTCTGCAAAAAAAAGTGGAGAAGGTGAAGGACAGACTGGCCGGGGACATCATGGTCAAGGATTTTGTCTTTCTGCGCCCACACCACCAACTTCTCGAAGCCGATGCCTTGATTGTCGAAAAGGGATTCAACACCCTGCCGGTACTGGACGACCAAGGAAAGCTTTTGGGCGAGGTCACCCGCCGGGACATTCTTCTGCGTCTCGTGGACAGCTGTCTCATGTTCGACCACGAAGATACCGAACTCGTCGACCTGGCCACGGTATGACTCCTACCTGAAAAAGATCCGCCCGGATCATCCTTCCATCTTCCGAGAGGCCCTCGCCCGCAAAAGACATTCCGAACATTTGGTGCAGACGTTCGGCCCATCGTCCCGGGATATGCAACACGCCCTCGGGACCGTAGTACATGCAACGGCAATCCCCGGAGACGTCTGGCGGACCGATCCTACAGGGGGGACCCTGCCG
>NZ_JBUDSQ010000082.1:0-11482 GCF_054921335.1 Desulfoplanes sp.
ATGGCCCGGGAGTATGTAATGCATCGCCCGGGTCTATGTAATGCATGGTTCGGAGAGAGGGGCGGATATGGAATCCGCCCCTACGGGTCGTAGGTAATGGGTTGGGTGTTTTTTTTATTCCTTTAATTGCATGGATCGGGCCGCCTTGACCTCGTCCAACCGGCGGACCGGGGTGGTCACGGGGGCCTGGTGCAGGGATTCCGGGTCGGTTTCCGCCTGTGTCAAGATGTCGATCAGGTCGTCCACGAACAGGTCCAGGGTTTCCTTGGATTCGGTTTCAGTGGGTTCGATCATCAAACATTCGTGCACGATCAGGGGAAAGTAGATGGTCGGGGCGTAGTGGCCCCTGTCCAGGAGGCCCTTGGCGATGTCCAGGGCCCGGACGCCGTTTTGGGCCTGGTTGACCGCCGAAGATACGAATTCGTGCATGCAGATCCGGTTGTACGGGATCTCCAGGTGGTTTTCCAACCGTTTGCGCAGGTAGTTGGCCGCGAGGACCGCGTTTTCCGTGGCGTCGATGATCCCCTGTCTGCCCAGTCTGAGGATATAGGCGTAGGCCTTGAGGAAGACCCCGAAATTACCGTAGAACGGGGCGATGTAGCCGATGGATTTGGGATAGTCATAATCCAGGAAATACTGGCCGTCTTCCAGACGTACCACCCGGGAAATGGGCAGGTAGTCCACAAGACGTTCGGACACCCCGACGGGTCCCGATCCCGGTCCGCCCCCGCCGTGGGGGGTGGCGAATGTCTTGTGCAGGTTCAGGTGGACCACGTCGAATCCGGCATCACCCGGTTTGAGCTTGCCCATGATGGCGTTGAAATTGGCCCCGTCGTAGTAGAGCAGTGCGTCATGTTTCCGGGCCAGGGCCGTGATCTTGGGCAGGTTGCGCTCGAACAGTCCCAGGGTGTTCGGGCAGGTCATCATGATCCCGGCGACCTGGTCATCCATGACCGCTTCCAGGGCCTCGGGATCGATGATCCCGTCCTTGGATTCAATGGACACGACGTCGAATCCGGCAATGGTCGCCGAGGCCGGGTTGGTGCCGTGGGCCGAATCCGGAACGATGATCTTGGTCTTCTTGTTCCCCTTGTCCCGGTGGTAGGCCGCGATGAGCATGACCCCGGTGAGTTCCCCGTGGGCCCCGGCCATGGGCTGGAGGGTATAGCCGGCCATGCCCGTGATCTCGCACAAAAGTTCCTCCAGATGGAAGATGACTTCCAGGGCGCCCTGGGTCATCTTACCGGCTCCCCGGATCTGGGGGACCAGGGGGTGGAGTCTGGCGAATCCCGGCAGGGCGGCCACTTCCTCGGTGAATCTGGGGTTGTACTTCATGGTGCATGAGCCCAGGGGATACATGTTCCCGTCCACGCTGTAGTTGAGCCGGGAGAGGCGGGTGAAATGACGGATCACGTCCAGTTCGCTCAGCTCGGCCAGGGGAAGTTCCTTGCCCCGAAGCAGGTTGTCCGGAAGAAAATATTCGGCACTCTTGTCGGCTGCCTGTGGCCATACGCCCTTGCGGCCCGTCGTTGATGTTTCGAACATGGTTTTCACAGCACACCTCCCATGAGTTCTGTCAGGATGCCGATATCCTGATTGGAAGTTTTTTCCGTGCATGCCACCAGGAGCATGTTGTCCATCTCTGCGTAATACCGTCCCATGGGAAATCCCGGGATGAATTTCTTGTCCACCAGGGCGTTGATCACCGTGGACGCCTCGCAGGGCAGGGAAAGCACGAATTCGTTGGTGAACGGGGTCTTGTTGAACAGGGATACTCCGTCCAGTCGGGTCAACCGTTCGGCCGCGTAATGGGCCTGCTGGATGGACAGTTCGGCTGTACGTTTGAGGCCTTCCGGGCCGAGCAGGGCCAGGTACATGAGAGAACACACCGCACACAGGGACTGGTTGGAACAGATGTTTGACGTGGCCTTGTGCCGTCGGATGTGCTGTTCCCTGGCCTGTAGGGTGAGCACGTAGCCGGTCTTCCCGTCCACGTCGTCTGTTCTGCCCACGATGCGGCCCGGCATCTGTCTGATGAGGGGCTTGTTGCAGGTCATGATCCCCAGATACGGGCCGCCGAAGCTCAGGGGAAGCCCCAGGGACTGGCCTTCGGCAACCGCGATGTCCGCGCCCATGTCGCCCGGTGTCTTCAGGACCGACTGCATGACCGGGTAGACCGAGAGGATGGAGACCACGCCGTTTTTTCGGGCCGCATCAAAGAGGTGTGTGAAATCATTGGCCGAGCCGAAGAAGTTCGGGTTCTGGACGATGAGCGCGGCAATGTCCGTGTCCAGCTTGTCGGTCAGGGCCTGGACATCGCTCTGGCCTTCATTGTGGGGAACCGTGATCAGATCGAGGTTCAGGTTCGTCGTGTAGGAGTCGAGCATGGTCCGGTAGATGGGATTGACCCCTTCGGAGACCAGGATTTTTGTCCGTTTTTTGGTCTTTCGTACGGCCATCATCATGGCCTCGTAGATGGCCGTGCCCCCGTCGTACAGGGAGGCGTTGGAATACTCCATGTCCAGAAGGCGGCAGATGGAGGTCTGGTATTCAAAGATGGCCTGCAGGGTCCCCTGGGACGCCTCGGGCTGGTAGGGAGTGTAGGCGGTGAAAAACTCCCCGCGCGAGGCCAGGGCCTTGATCGCGGCCGGATTGTAGTGGTCGTAGAACCCGGCCCCGAGAAAACTGGTCAGGTCCGTGCTGTTGCGCGAGGCTACTTCTTCCATGCGGGCGAGAACGTTCATCTCGCTCAAGCCTTCGGGGATGTCGAAACGCAAGGGCCTGAGCTCCGGTGGAATGTCCGCGAACAGTCCGGCCAGGTTCGGAACACCGATGGCGGCGAGCATTTCCTGCTGCTCGTCTGATGTATGCGGAATATAGGGCATGAGAACACTCCAAATGGTTCAAAAAAGATAGTTATTCAAGGTGGCTTGTGTCATTATTCAATATTATATTGGGACACGCCGTCATTTTTGTGGGGGCGGACCTGCCTGTCCGGCCGTTTACGAGCGCATTGCCCACTTGTACCTGATAGGCCCAGAATGGGCGGACACACAGGCCCGCCCCTATGGGGCAATGTTGATTGGCCCTGAAGAGCTACCAAAAAAGAAAGGCGGGCCACTGGGGCACGCCTCGATGTGTTGATTTCCTGTGGGAGGAAGGTGGCCCGTCAGGGACAAACCATTCATAACATTTGAGAGATTGCAGAATTTAAGAAATTCAGCGGCTTGGATTTTGGGAAACGCAACTGAAAAGTATGCGCATATCTATTGCACTGAAAGCTAGGAATTCCACAATTGGTTTAATGGGCTTCCTCCGCAATGTGGGCCTCGTACTGGGCGGGTGAGAGGAGGCTTTCCGGGAGTTCGGCGATGTTGATTTTGATCAACCAACCCTCTGCGTAGGGATCTTCGTTCACTTTTTCAGGCGCGTCTTCCAGGTCGGTGTTCACGGCAATGACTTCACCGGTGATAGGGGCGTAGATCTCGCTGGCCGCCTTGACCGATTCGACGGTACCCATTTCCTCACCGGCCGTGATCTCCTGGCCTTGGGCAGGAAGTTCCACAAAGGTGAGATCGCCAAGCTGTTCCTGGGCGAACTGGGTGATGCCGATGACTGCTTCTTCGCCTTCGATCCTGGCCCATTCGTGTGATTTGCTGTACAAAAGATTGTCGGGAATCATGATGCGTCCTCCGTGATGGTAGCGTGGTCGTGTTCAGAGTGATAAGGCCGGATAGCGGGAGTGAACGTAGTAAAAAGAAAAGCTTCGCCCCGCGTCATTCCGTCCGATGGTCTTAAACCTATGCGGCATAGTGCCGTGTGTTATGGTCAATAAAAAAACATTTTTCCTGTATAGTTTCTGTCTCCAAAGTGCAATGGAAAAAACGGAACCATGGCACAAGTGCTTGCCGTACAGAGCCGGCTAGCATACACGTCCGTCTACCATGAAACCATCCTTTTTCCAACGCCGTTCCTGGGCAGCCGAGGCCATGCTCCTGGTGGTCACCTTTTTCTGGGGGCTCACCTTCACTCTGGTCAAGGACGCCATCGCCCAGGTCGATCTATTTTCCTTTCTGGGCCAGCGGTTCACCCTGTCGGCCCTGCTTCTTCTGCCTTTCTGCCTGCGGAGACGCCAGGGCTTTTCTCCGGATATCCTCTGGAAGGGGGCGGTGCTCGGCCTGTTCCTCTTTGGGGGGTATGCCTTCCAGACCATCGGGCTCCTCTTCACCTCCGCCTCGAACACCGCCTTTGTTACCGGGCTGAACGTCATCCTGGTTCCGGTTCTGGGAGGGCTGTTTTTCGGCAGACCCCTGGGACTCAAACTCGGAACGAGCGTCGCCCTGGCCGGGGTCGGGCTGTTTTTTCTGTGTACCGGCGGGACCATGGCCGTGAACAAGGGGGATCTCATCGTGATCCTCTGTGCCGTATCCATTGCCCTGCACATTATCTATACGGCCCGGTTCGTCCGGAATTGTGACCCCTACTGGCTCACGGCCGTGCAGATTGCCGTGGTGGCCCTGTGCTCCAACCTGTGTGCCTGGACCAGGGGGCACGAGGTCGTCTTCTGGGAACCGGATATTCTCTGGGCCATGGTCATCTGCGTGTTTTTTGCCACGGTCTTCGCCTTCTTGGTCCAGACGTCCATGCAGCGGTACACCTCCCCGGTGAAAACAGCCCTCATTTTTTGCATGGAACCGGTCTTCGGGGCCCTGTACGCCCATGTGTTCGCCCACGAACGGCTTGGAGAATGGGGATGGATCGGAGCATTGTCCATATTCGCGGCCATGGTTCTGGCCGAGTGGCCGGGGAGAAATGCCGGGCATACTCAGGGTACTGCCCCCACGGGGTAGAGCCGCTCGAAAAAGTTGGTCGAGGCCGTGAAGAAATATAGCAACAACATCTCGACATAATTTGAAAAAATTTGTAGCACACATGTATGACATTTTTGTACATATTTTTGTGGACCGATTGCACGGCCTGCAAATGATTCTGTTTTCAGGGCAGTGATTTTCAAGGAATGGGGATGATCCAGTCTACCCTGATTGAGAATCGTAACCATGTCTCGGACCGAAAAGATGTCCTACCGTTGTTAAACTAAAACTATTTTGGAATATTGGGTTTTTATCAAACCTCTGATCCAGGCGACGATCCGTAGGGGTGCCCCTACGATTTGGTTGCCTTGAAAGTACATCCAACATCCATTTTGAAAACTTCGTGTTCCTGGGCGTGCTCGTGTGGAACAATGTCCTGGGTTCGCCCGGGGGATCCGATGGATTGGTGGTTGGCGTGTTCACCAATGCCGCAGCGTTTTGGATGGCCGGGGTGATCGAACGGTCCTGCTGCAGGGGTGTCCAAGGGGTCGAGTGATACTGCTGGTTGGATGTACCATGCATTGCCCACAAAAAAAGGCTGCCGATCGGCAGCCTTTTTTTGTGGGAACAGTCTGGTTGGAACGAGTATTTGGATGTTTCGGTTCAGTTGAATAATCCTTCCAATGCGTTGCCCGGATCGATCCCGCCGGGTTTCTTGTCCTTGAACAGCTTGTCCGCGGCCTTTTCCTTGAGTTCCTGGATGCCCTTATCCCGGAGAAGGCTGGCCACATCGAGCTTGAAGGCCGGTTTGTCAAAGGTTCCGGTGATGCGTACGGGCACGGTCAGTCCGGCGAGTTCGGACAGGGGTTCTCCTTCCTGTCCCTTGAGGGAGGAGACCACCGTGGCCTTGATCAGGTAATCCATGCCTTCTTTGGGCAGATCGACCTTGCCGGCACCATTGACCCGCATGAGCGGCGACATCATGAGCAAATCCCGGTTGTCCAGAACGCCGTTGGTCACCGTGGCCGTCCCCCCGAGAGAGGCGAAGTCGGTCTGGTTGACTTCGTCCGGGTCGGGGGTGCCGCCCTTGATTTTGGTCACGGCGTCCCTGAGCATCTTGGGCAGGTTGATCCCCTTGATGGCGCCGTTGGCAAAGCCAAAGGCAAGCTTGCCGTTCAGGTTGGCTTTCAGGTCATCGACCGTCATTCCTGCTGTTGTCAGGGAGGCCGTACTCTTGGTTGTTCCGGTGAGGGTATCCTTGCCGGTCATGTCCTTGAGCAGGGGGCCGACCTGCATGGCGGCCAATTTTTCGGTCACGCTCATCTTCGGCGTTGTGCCCCGGACGTCAAGCATGGTGGTGCCGCCAAAGGTTCCTCCGTACAGGTTGGCCGAGATGGGGGCCATGGTGATCTTTCCCTGTTTGGCCTCCAGTTGGACCAGAATCTTGGACAGATTGAGCTTGTTCACGGTGACCTTGCCCATGGTCAGCTTGCCGTTGATATCCAGGTTCCGCAGGGTATCGATGGGCAGGGGGATAGGAACGGGACCCTGATTGGTCTTTTGTCTGGCTGCAGCCTGCTTTGTTTTGTCCGTCTTTTTTGCTGCCTGTTTGTCCTTTTTGGGTGGCAGATAGCGGTCTACATCGATACCGTCCACATCGATCCCAAAGGCTATGGCCGGCTTGGCGAAATTTTTGGCATTGCCGGTCCCCTCCACCGTGGTTGTATCCAGGACCAGGGAGAGGGAGGTCAGTGCGGCCCGGTCCGGCCCGGCCGTAAAGGTCAGATCCGTCTGCAGGTTAGTGAGGGCCTCCGGATCCGCCGTTGCAACCGGATCGAGCCCCATGGTTTTCATGAGCCCCTTGGGATTGAAGGGGGCCAGGTGGAGTTCGCCCTTGAACGACGGGGTGGACAGGATGGTCTGTCCGTCGATCTTCCCCTGCAGGTCCAGACCGTAGGTTGTCAGCAGAATATTGGAAATGGCCAGCTTTTCTTTCTGGAGGTCGGCGGCTATGTCCGCGGTCAGATCGAGATCGACCTTGTTCCCGGGCAACGCCTTGCCCGTGCCGGAAATGTTCAGTGCGGCCGAAGAAACCGCATAGGTCCCGGCCTGCGGATCGACGAGGGGGGTACCCTTCAGGGTGAGGCGGGCGGTGAGTTCGGGGTCGGACACCTGGACATCAAAGCCAAAAAAGATGGAAAACGGGGAACCAAAGGCGATCTGGTCCGCGGTCATCTCAACATTGGTCAGAGCGGTGGAGGTCTTTTTCTCCATGTCCTCCAGTGTGATCCGTCCGTTGGTGATCCGTACTCCGTCAATGGCCAGAGCGGCCAGGGCAAAGCCTCCACTCTTGGCCCTGGGTTTCTTGTCGGTTTGTTCGGCCTGTGGGGCCGGTTTATCCGGCTGGGCGGTACTTTTTTTGCCCAGATCCGACCAGTTGGTCGTTCCTTTGGAACCCTTTTCCAGGTTGAGCTTGAATCCATCCAGAACAATAGTGCCGATACGCACTTCCTTGTGCAGCAGGGGCAGGATCTTGATCCGTAACTGGGTCTTGTCGATCCCGGCAAACACCTTGTCGGAGAATCCGGGAGCGTTGCCCAGGCTGACCGGTCCCATCTCCAGTCCCAGCCATGGGAATACGGATAGGTTGATATCTCCGGGGATGGACAGCTCCCTGCCGGTCTGCGTTTTGACCACGGCGGCTATGTCGTCCTTGTAGTCATTGGGGTCGACAAAGATATAGAGCGCGGCAAGGCTGACGGCGACAAGGAGGACAAGGAGTGCGGACGCGATGAGCAGGATCTTCAGAACACGCATAGAGCTCCTCCAGAGCTAGGGACTCGGCTTGGGATAGAGAATCACGCTGACAGAGTTCTCATACTACAAAAGCAGCGGTGCTTTTTGTCAAGAAGTTTGTTGGGGCCTCTTGGTTGATAGGGTGCGTCCCAAAGTCTGCTCCCCGGGAATGTGTTGTGGGGTATGGTCGTCGGTAATACCATTTTTACTAAGTTCTAACCGAAGAAAAGCGGCTGGAAGCCGCTTCTACCCTGACATGCCATGGACTCAGAACAAAGTGGAAATGGTATGAAATAGGAACCGCTCGACTGGTGGAGATGGACCGGCGAAGGCACCAAAACGGAAACGGTCAGTGGAGAAACCAATGGCGGTGATCAGGTACAGGGAAAACGCACTATGGTCAGCTGGGGGTGGAGACTGCGTAGGTATTTGTGGATCTGTCTGGGTATGAATGTATACATGAGGAAATGGGGATGGAAAAATCCCAGGGGATTGCGGACGATGGTATCAGGGAGAATGTGGTACCACTTATAGCCCAAGCTCTTGAAATAGTTGCGGGCTATGTGGATGTGGCCGGTCTGTCGTGCTGCGACCAAAGCGGCGTCCCGCTGGCATTTCGATGAGGCGAACAATCTGAAGAATCTGGTTCTGAATCCATACCGATGCATGGCTGCCAGCAAACGCCGGAACTCCTGGAACCGTGAAAGGGCATCGGCTTGGCAGAGAACGACCCCCCAAGCGAGCAAACCGCATAGGCACAGACATGCCCATCCCCACCCCGCCATATCCATGGCAAAGAGATCCCTGGCCTTGACTCCCGTCATCCAGGACAACACGGAAATCTTGAGGCTTGTCAGGTGCGGGAAAGGGGCGACACGGAGGTATAAAAAAATAGCCATACAGGTTTTGATCATACTCGGGGAGCACTCGAGTTGTCATTGGCGGGCTTTGGGGAGCCCGGTGCCGTTTTTTCAAGAAAATCCGTCTAGTTGTTGTTGGGGGATTTGCCCATGACCGTTTGGATGGTTTGGAGAATGACATCCAGGCTTGGCACCGGTTTGTGCAGGATCTGGTCCGGACCGATTCCCAACGATTTGAGTTCCTGGGGGATCTGATAGGTCACGGAACCCGTATGCACAATATATTTGAGTCCGGGTTGGATCTTTTGGGCCTGTACGATCGTTTGGGTACCATCGATGCCCGGCAGACGAACGTCGACGATGGCCAGGTCAACACGTTGTCTCCGCATGATGTCCAGTGCCTTTTCCCCGTTTTCCGCCATGAGGACATGACAGTCCATGTCCTCGAGATAGTCGGCGAGACTTTCACGGATACCGGTTTCGTCATCAACGACAAGGATTGTGAGCGGGGTGTCCATAAGATCCATCCGGTGCGTTCGTATATGGGAGTTGGGGGGAAGGCGATAAAAAAGTATGCGCAGAAACAGGGTCGTGATCCAATCCTGTAACTTCCATTTATATACACTTTAGCCCAAGGGGACAAGACAATCTTGCAATCACGTTAATGTAATCAGGATTCCTCTCTGGCAGGACCGAATAAAAAAACGAAGGTTCCGGAGTGGTTGGGGTATAAAACGGTGCGCCGAGAATGTTTTTTGGACGGGTTATCGATGGGTCGTTTTTTTATGGGCGTACATCTCCCTATCCGCACGGCTGATCAGTTCCCTGATGGTTTCGCCTGGAGTAAAATCCGACCCGCCAATGGATGCAGAAATTTTGGCACACTCGGTTCCCTTCCCGATGCTGGTCGTGGCAATAGTCGATTGCATCCGCTGTATCAGATCGCGGGTTTTTTTCTTGGCCACACCGGGTAAAAGAACGACAAATTCGTCCCCGCTCAAGCGGACGACCAGATCGTATTTGCGGATGAGGGCTTTGAGGGAATGGGCGACTTTTTTGAGCACAAGATCCCCCTGTTTGTGCCCGAAGTTGTCGTTGACGGCCTTGAACCCATCAAGGTCGATGAACAGCAAGGTGACCGGAAACCCTTTCCGCTCGGCAAAGTCGAGTATCCTTTGGCCGTAGGCCATGAGATACGCCCGGTTGGGAATCCCGGTCAGCGGGTCGGTGAACCGCTCCCGTTCAAGGAATTTTTGTACACGGATAAGGGAGACCGTGCATCCGAGTATGTAGCAGAAGTGTTCCAGGTAATCGGTTGCCTTGTGGGGAGAGTATCGCTTGGGATCCTTGTCGTGTAAACAGACGAGACCTGCCAGACTCTCGTTGCCACCTCTTTCGTAGAAAGGATAGATCAGACATGATCCCTCTTCCTGGAGAGTGGAGGGAAGAATCTCGGCAAGGGGAACACACCCACGGATCCCTTGCGATGGTCCTATGTAATGCTGGCCATGGCCTTCAGTGACCATCCAATCCAGGATGGTTCCCAATGCTGCATGTGGCAAAATGCCTATCCGCTTGGATACAAATGGTCCGTACGCCGATTTTTCAAGAACAATTTCTATTTTTCCGGTGTGCATCCGTAAGGCGATTTCATGCAATACGTCAGGGAGTTGATTGAAATCCTCCAATCTTTGCAAATGTTTGATGGCTGCATTCAGTTTGGCAAAAATTTCCGTGTTGATCGCGTGCAGGGCGATGAGTTCGTTCAGCTGCCTCTGGGTCGCTTGCATGCGTTGCTCGAGATGGTCGCCAATATTCCCGGAACCGTTGTGGGCGGATTCCGTGACCGGGCCTTTTCCAACCGGTGGCCGGCACCCCAAACCGCAAAGAATATCCACGAGCTCCAAGGCCCGTTGTCTATTACCATGGAGGATATGGTACTTGATCCGTTCACGGATACAACCCGTGGCCCTGTCCGGAGACAGGGGCGTGTGAAGAAGGTGGGCGAGTCCGTCTGTATTTGTTGACATGGGGTTGGCAACCTGGGTGGCATCCGAAAATCGTGGAAGGGCGGACCTGGGTGTCCGCCTTTTTTGCGGCCACCGGAAGACGCCAACAACGAAGATTTATTTTTGCGCAGCATTGGGCGGACACATAGGTCCGTTCCGACGGAAGGTATTGCCTTGGATTGGTTTATTTTTTCATGCTGGCCGGTTCCACCAGCAGAACCCTCGGCGTCACCCCGACCCACTGGGCAAAGGCGTGGCGCAGGGTGTCCACCATGGCCCGCTGGCGTTTCATCTGGTCAAAGAACAGGGACTCGGTGATCCCGATACGCAGGACGAGCTGCTGGCTCGATCCGTCACCCGTGACCTCGGCTTCCCAGTCCACCGTGGTTCCCAGCTGGTCGAGAAGAACCCGTTCGATCATTTCCGGGGCGATGTTGATCCCCTTGACGATCAATATGTCGTCGGTCCTGCCGGGAATATGGTCCAGGAGTCTGAACGTGCTGCCACAGGAGCAGGGGGTGGTGAGAAATCTGGCCCGGTCCCCGGTCTTGTAACGGATCACCGGGACGGCCTCTTCCACCAGAGTGGTCAGGACGAGTTCGCCCCATGCTCCGGGTTCGGCCGGATTTTCCGTTTTGGGATCGATGATTTCGGCACAGACCATATCTTCTTGGAGGTGGAGCCCCCCCCGTTCCCTGCATTGCGCCGCAATGCCCGGTCCACAGACCGCGCTGAGCCCATATATATCGTACACCGGGGCCTGGAAGCCCTGTTCGAGATCGTTTGCCAGGGAAACGCTCCACGGCTCACCCGTGAGCAGGATGGCTTTGAGACGGAGCATGGACGGGGTGATCCCGCGTGATTCCATGGCCTCGAGCAGTATTCTGGCGTACCCGGGGGTGGCGATGAGACACGAGGTCCCAAAGTCGCGCATGATCTTGAGCTGCTTGTCCGTGTGTCCCACCGAGGTGGGAATGGTCGAGGCGCCGATTTCCCGGGCCGCATC